>PHEM01000425.1 GCA_002842935.1 Alphaproteobacteria bacterium HGW-Alphaproteobacteria-13
CAGCGGCCCCCGCCTGCGCGGGGGCGACGAAAGATCAGGGTTGCGGCGCGGGCGCGCCGCCCTGTTCCATCTGCTGCTGCATCATCTGCTGCTGCATCGCGCGCACTTCGGCCTCGCTGCGGAAATCGATCAGTTCGACGTCGAAATAGAGCGTGCTGTTCGGCGGGATCGGACCGGCCGCCTCGGCGCCATAGCCTTCCTCGGGCGGAACCACGATCTTGTACTTGCCGCCCTTCTGCATCTTTTTCAGCGCCTTGCTGAAGCCCGGCACGACGCCGGTCACGGGCATCGGCGCCTGTTCCTGCTGGTCGAAGACGGTGCCGTCGCCCAGGCGTCCGGCATATTTGATCAGCACGATGTCGCCATCGGCCGGGCTGGCTCCCTCGCCCGCCTTCACCACTTCGAAGTGGTTGACGCGCGTCTGCGCGAAGGCAAGGCCCGCGCCCACGGCGAGCAGCGCGATCAGGCCGATCCACAGCAGCCAGAGACCGCCCTTGTTCACCGGGCGCAATGGAACCGTCGTGACGCTCATTCTCTTTGTCCTTCCCCTGCCCTTGCGGGCGAACCATGGGCGACGCCTATAGGCGGACGGATATGGCAGGGTCCAGAGGCAATATGCGGGGGCGACGGATACTTCCCGTTCCCAACGAAAAAGGGCGCCGCGTTGCCGCAGCGCCCTTTTGCCGAATCAGGAACCCGAAGTCGGGACGGTCTTACTTGATGCCGTCGCGTTCCATCCGCTTGCGCTCCATCTTGCGGGCGCGGCGGACGGCGGCGGCGCGTTCGCGCGCGCGCTTTTCGCTGGGCTTTTCATAGTGACGGCGCAGCTTCATTTCGCGATACACGCCCTCCCGCTGCAGCTTCTTCTTGAGCGCGCGAAGGGCCTGGTCGACATTGTTGTCGCGAACGATAATCTGCATACGCCGTGTCGTCTCCTGTTCGTCGGGCGACGGGTGGTCCCGGTTCGATCCGGTCCGCCGCGAGTCGCCGATATTCGGGCAATAAAAAGAGCGCCGCGAACCCGCGACGTTCGAATGCTGCGCCACTAGAGGGATTCGCGCGCGATTGCAAGCCCCGACACGGGATTGTGAAACCCCGCCCGCCTGTGGCATGGGTAGCAGGACGAAACCGAAAAACGACAAAGAGGATCAGGCCATGGCGACTCAGCTTCAGCGCAACAGCAGATATAGCGAGGCCGAATGGACGGCGCGGCAGGAACTGGCGGCCTGCTATCGCATCTTTGCGATGATGGGCTGGGACGAGATGATCTTCAACCACATCACGGTCAAGGTGCCCGACGAAGAGGGCAGCTATCTGATCAACCCCTATGGCATGCACTTCAGCGAAGTCAGCGCGTCCAACCTGATCAAGATCGATATCGACGGCAACAAGGTCGACGCCGACAATCCGTGGCACGTCAACAAGGCGGGTTTCGTCCAGCACAGCCTGTTCCACCGCGCCTTGCCCGACGCGCACGCGATCATCCACACGCACACGACGGCGACCATGGCGGTCTGCTCGGTCGAGGGCGGGCTTCAGCCGACCAATTTCTATGCCTGCAACTATATCGGCCGGATCGCCTATCATGATTTCGAAGGCGTGACGGTCCGCGAGGAGGAAGGCGTCCGCCTGCTCGAACATCTGGGCGACAAGCGCATCCTGATGCTGAAGAATCACGGTCCCGTCGTGCTGGCGCGCAGCCTGCCCGAAGCCTTCATCAAATATTGGGGCCTGCAGCGCGCCTGCGAAATCCAGCTCGCGACGGCCAGCATGGGCCGGCCCGTGATGATCGGCGAGGATGTCGTCAACGTGCACCAGCGCGACCTGCACCAGGTCCAGATTCCGGGCGGTCCCGGCCGCGCCGAATTCGATGCGATGGTGCGCAAGGTCGATAAGATCGACACAAGCTGGCGTGACTAGGATCAACCGGCATTCCGCCCAGGGCGGCCTGCAAATGGCAACTTCCCGCGCTTCCGGTGCTCACGTGCAGAAGCACGCTGCGCTCCGGGTCGCGGGAATTCACCATTTTCGGCTCGCCCTGAACGGAATGTCGATTGATCCATATTCCGCAAGGCCGCTACTAGAGTCGGCATGACGCGATTCTCGGTCAACGACCGCCCGGTCGAATATCGCATGGACCCCGAAACGCCCCTGCTGTGGGCGCTACGCGACGCGTCGAACCTGACGGGCACGAAATATGGCTGCGGCACGGGCGACTGCGGCGCCTGCACCGTCGACATCGACGGCGAGGCGATCCGCAGCTGCCTCGTCACCATCGCCGAGTGCGAGGGGCGCTTCGTCACGACGATCGAGGGGCTGTCGCGCGACCGCAGCCACCCCGTGCAGCAGGCCTGGGTCGCCGAGCAGGTGCCGCAATGCGGATTCTGCCAGTCGGGGATGATCATGGCCGCCGCCGCGCTGCTGCGGGCGAACAGCAATCCCAGCGATGCGGAGATCGACGCGGCGATGACCAACATCTGCCGATGCGGCACCTATCCGC
>PHEM01000032.1 GCA_002842935.1 Alphaproteobacteria bacterium HGW-Alphaproteobacteria-13
CCCGCCTATGGCATGGCGGTCGCGGCGCCCGTGCTGTTCCTGGGCTATTATATGGAAAACTGGCTGATCGCCGTTGCGCTGCTGATTTTGCCGACGATGCTCAATGCGGCCTATTACGGTCCCGCCTATGGCTGCGTGCAGGGGCTGGTGCGGCCGCAGGCGCGGGCGATGGCCGCGTCGATCATGCTGTTCGGCCAGAATCTGATCGGACTCGGCTTTGGACCGTTCCTGTTCGGCGTGCTGTCGGACCTGCTGGCGCCAGCCTATGGGTCGGAGAGCGTGCGCTATGTCCTCTATGGCGCGGCGTGGCTGGGGCTGATCCCGGCCTTTTTCTTCTGGCGGGCGAGCCTGCGGCTGAACGCCGAACTCAAGTCGGGCTGATCGTCTTTTTCCGCGCCGGAACGAAGCGGATCGCGGCGGCGGCGACCAGCAGCAGCGTGGGCGGCAGATAGAGGGGATCGGCCGCGGCCCGGCCGCCATAGCTGAACAGGAAGATCAGCCAGATATACCAGACCCCGAACTTGTGCAGCCGCTTCCAATTGCGCGCGCCCAGCTTGCGGACAGCAGCGTCGAATGACGTCGCGGCCAGCAGCGCGATCAGGACATAGCCGATGCCGCCGCCGACGATCGACCGCATCGGCGGCTGAAAGTCATGGGCGCCAATCAGCCACAGGATCGCGATTAAGTGGATGAGGTGCGAGAAAGCGAAGCCGAGTCCCAGCCACCGCCGGTTACGGATCGCCCAGCGCGTCGTGGGCGCGGGCCGCAGCCGGACGAGCGAACTGGCGGCAAAGGCCGCGACGAAAAGCAAAAGAGAGCTTCGCGCGGTCGCCCGGATCAGCATCCGCGTCCCGTCCTCGTCCGTTCCCGCGATGCCGAGGACGATCGCGCTCATGACGAGCAGCGCCGCCATCAGCAGGACGAGCAGCCGCCCGCCTTCGTTCCAGCTATCGGTGCGTGTCGCCATCATCCTCTCCCAGCCGGAAGAGATCATAGCGTGCCCGCTCGCGCGTTCCATAGCGTGATCATATTTGGTGGAATCGTCATCCCGGCGAAGGCCGGGATCTCACTGTCTCGGCCTGACGCACCGGCGAGATCCCGGCCTTCGCCGGGATGACGAGAGCGAAGAGTCGTGCTTCAGTCCAACCTGATCACGCTTTAATCGCTGAACGGATCGCGGATCAGGATCGTGTCCTCGCGTTCCGGGCTGGTCGACACCAGCGCGATCGGCGTTTCGATCAGTTCCTGGACGCGCTGGATATATTTGACGGCCTGCGCGGGCAGGTCGGCATAGCTGCGCGCGCCCGCCGTCGATTCGTGCCAGCCTTCCATTTCCTCATAGATCGGTTCGACTTCGGCCTGATCGGCGGCGTGAGCCGGGAAATAGTCGAGGATCTTGCCGCGCAGGCGATAGCCGGTGCAGATGCGCACCTTGTCGAAGCCGTCGAGCACGTCGAGCTTTGTCAGCGCGATGCCGGTCACGCCCGACACGGCGCAGCTTTGCCGCACCAGCACGGCGTCGAACCAGCCGCAGCGGCGCTTGCGCCCCGTGACGGTGCCGAACTCATGCCCGCGTTCGCCCAGCTTCTGGCCCACTTCGTCCTCCAGCTCGGTCGGGAAGGGACCGCTGCCGACGCGCGTCGTATAGGCCTTGGCGATGCCGAGCACGAAGCCGACCGACGACGGGCCGAGGCCGGAACCCGACGCCGCCGTGCCGCTGACGGTGTTGGAACTGGTGACGAACGGATAAGTGCCGTGATCGACGTCGAGCAGGACGCCCTGCGCGCCTTCGAACAGCACGCGCGCGCCCGCCTTGCGCACTTTCTTCAGCCGCTTCCACACCGGCTGCGCATATTCGAGGACGAAGTCGGCGATTTCGGACAGGTCGGCGATCAGCCGCTCGCGGTCGATCGGTGGCTCGCCGAACCCGGCGCGCAGCGCGTCGTGATGCGCGGTCAGGCGGTCGATCTGCGGTTCCAGCTTGTCGAGGTGGGCAAGGTCGCAGACGCGGATCGCGCGGCGGCCGACCTTGTCTTCATAGGCGGGACCGATGCCGCGTCCCGTGGTGCCGATCTTGCCCGCGCCCGCCGCCGTCTCGCGCAGCGCGTCGAGGTCGCGGTGGAACGGCAGGATCAGCGCGCAATTGTCGGCAATCGCGAAATTCTCGGCATTGATGACGACGCCCTGGCCGCGCAGCTTGGCGATCTCGCCCTGCAGCGCCCAGGGGTCGAGGACGACGCCGTTACCGATGATCGACAGCGTGCCCGTGACGATGCCGGAGGGGAGCAAAGAGAGCTTGTAGGTCTGGTCGCCGACGACGAGCGTATGGCCCGCATTATGGCCGCCCTGGAAACGGACGACCGCGTCGGCGCGGCTGGCGAGCCAGTCGACGATCTTGCCCTTGCCCTCGTCGCCCCACTGCGACCCGATGACGGTAACATTTGCCATGATGCTGTCCTGCTGAATCGGGGTGAAAAGCCCGGCGCGGCCTTAGCCGATTTGGCCGGGGAGGCAAGAGTTCTAGACCGCGACCGGCCCGTCCGGTCCCAGCACGAACGCGCACCCCAGCCGCCCGGCATCATCGCTATCGGTCAGCGCGGCGACCGTGCGCCAGCCGTCGGCGCGCAGGCCGGCGGCGGCGGCGGTGTCGTGGCCGATCGGCAGGAAGATGCGGCGTTCGGCGACATGCTGGCCGCCCAGTCCTTCGTCGATCAACGGGTCGGGATAGAGGGAAAAGCCGACGGCAGGCTCTTCGCGGTCCGCGCCGACCGGAATCGCATAGCTGCCGCCGCGCCCGATCGCGTCGCCCTGGCCGGGCACGAAGATCTGGAAACCGAACCAGCTTTGATAGGCGAAGCCGTGCCGCTCGGTCGGGTCGAGCGTCAGTTGCACGCGGTCGCGCACGGGGGCGGCGATCTCTTCCAGCGCGTCGATGCGGCGCGTCAGCACGCCCGCCGTGTCGAAGGCGCGCAGGTCGGCGATGGCGCGGTCGAACGGTCCCGTCGCGCGCAGCAGCGGCAGATAGGTTTCGGCGCCGATCTGGACGAGTCCGCCCGCATCCTTGGCGTCCAGTTCGTCGCGCAGGCGGTCGATCGGGACCGCGACGGGCAGCGGCCCGCCCGCGAGCAGATCGACGGCATCGGGCAGCGTGAAGTCGAGCGTGACGGAACCGATGCCCGCCGCGCCCAGCGCGTCGATGGCGACGGTGACGATCTCGCGCGCCGCCGCGACGCTGTCGCTGCCGATCAGCTCGGCGCCGACTTGCAGCATCTCGCGCGCGGGGCGAAGCTGGCTGGCGCGCAGCTTCACCACCTGTCCGGCGTAGCACAGGCGCAGGGGACGCGGCGCGGCGCCCAGCAGCGATGTCGCGATGCGGCCGACCTGCCGCGTGATGTCGGGGCGCAGCGCCAGCGTGCGCTGCGACACGGGGTCCGTGAAGCGCAGCAGGTCGCGCGCCGTGCGGTCGTCGTCGCCGCCCAGCGTCTCGCGGAATTCGGCGAGCGGCGGCGACACGCGGCCATAGCCGTGCGCGCGCATCGCATCGACAAGCGCGCGCGTCACGCGCGACGCGGCCTCGGCCTGCGCGGGCAGGCGGTCGCGAAGACCTTCGGGCAGCAGGGCAGGGACCTTGGTCATGGCGGTGGCCTTAGGCGGGTGACGGCGTGTGATCAATAAAATCTCCCCTCCCGCTTGCGGGAGGGGCCGGGGGTGGGCCAGCAACGTCGCCATTGCCCACCCCGCTGCGACTAGCGAGCAAGCTCGCAAGTCTCGCTGCCCCTCCCGCAAGCGGGAGGGGTGGGGGTGTTAAAACTCCAGACCCTTCCCCAGCTTCACGCCGGGAAGCTGGCCGACCTCCGCCAGCAACGGCTCAGGCATCGCCGAGTCGAGCGACAGCAGCAGCACGGCCTCTCCGCCCGCCGCGCGGCGGCCGAGGTGGAAGGTGCCGATGTTCAGCCCGGCCTCGCCCAGCGCCGTGCCGACGCGGCCGATGAAGCCTGGCGCGTCCTCGTTGACGATATAGAGCATATGGCCGTCGAGATCGGCCTCGACCTTGATGCCGAACATCTCGACCAGGCGCGGTTCATTGTTGCCGAACAGCGTGCCTGCGACCGAGCGGTCGCCCGCTTCGGTCGCGACGGTGACGCGGACCAGCGTGTGATAATCGCCTTCGCGGTCGTGGCGAACCTCGCGCACGTCCAGCCCGCGCTCGCGCGCGAGGTGCGGGGCGTTGACCATGTTCACGCTGTCCGAATAGCGGCGCATCAGGCCCGTCAGCACGGCGGCGGTGATCGGCTTCAGGTTCAGTTCCGCCGCCGCGCCCTCGACCTCGACGGAGATGGTCGTGAGATTGTCGTGCGCCAGCTGGCCGACGAGGCTGCCGAGCTTTTCGGCCAGGCTCATATAGGGGCGCAGCTTCGGCGCTTCCTCGGCCGACAGGCTGGGCACGTTAAGCGCGTTGGTGATGCCGCCCGTCAGCAGATAGTCCGAAATCTGCTCCGCGACCTGAATGGCGACATTGACTTGCGCCTCGTCGGTCGATGCGCCGAGGTGCGGCGTGCAGATGAAGTTCGGGGTGCTGAACAGCGGATGGTCGGCGGCGGGCGGCTCCTTCGCGAACACATCGAGCGCCGCGCCCGCGACATGGCCGCTGTCGAGCGCTTCCTTCAGCGCCTCCTCGTCGATCAGCCCGCCGCGCGCGCAGTTGATGATGCGCACGCCCTGCTTGGTCTTGGCGAGATTTTCCTTCGACAGGATGTTGCGGGTCTGGTCGGTCAGCGGCGTGTGCAGCGTGATGAAGTCCGCCTTGGCCAGCAGCGTGTCGAGATCGGCCTTTTCGACGCCCAGCTCGATCGCGCGCTCCGGCGTCAGGAAGGGGTCGAAGGCGACGACCTTCATGCGCAGGCCCAGCGCGCGCTCGGCGACGATGCTGCCGATATTGCCGCAGCCGATCAGGCCCAGCGTCTTCGACGTCAGCTCGACGCCCATGAAGTCGTTCTTCGGCCATTTGCCCGTCTGCGTCAGCGTGTTGGCTTCCGGAATCTGGCGGGCGAGCGCGAACATCATCGCCACGGCATGTTCGGCGGTGGTGATGCTGTTGCCGAACGGCGTGTTCATCACGATGACGCCCTTCTTCGACGCCTCCGGGATGTCGATATTGTCGACGCCGATCCCGGCGCGGCCGACGACCTTCAGATTGGTCGCGGCGGCAAGGACGTCGGCGGTGACCTTGGTGGCGGACCGGATGGCGAGACCGTCATAATCGCCGATCATCGCGATCAGTTCGTCCTTGGTCTTGCCGGTGATCTCGTCGACCTGGATGCCGCGCTCCTTGAAGATCGCGGCGGCCTTGGGGTCCATCTTGTCGCTGATGAGGACTTTGGGTTGCGTCATGTCAAATCTCCCTCTCCCCTTCAGGGGAGAGGGCCGGGGAGAGGGGAAGTCCGTCACCCGGCCCTATTGATGTGAAAAGGAAGGAGTGGGGTTCATCCCCCTCTCCCAACCCTCTCCCCTGAAGGGGAGAGGGCTAAGGGGTCAGTTGTTGAGCGAGGCGTAGGCCCAGTCGAGCCACGGGCCGAGCGCTTCGACATCGGCGGTGTCGACGGTCGCGCCGCACCAGATGCGCAAGCCCGGCGGCGCGTCGCGATAGCCCGCGATGTCATAGGCCGCGCCTTCGGCTTCGAGCAGCCCGGCGAATTTCTTGATGAAATCCGCATCGGCGCCCGCAACCGACAGGCAGACCGAGGTCTTCGACCGGCTGGCGGGATCGGCGGCCAGGTGGCTGAGCCAGTCGCGCTCCGCGACGATCGTGTCGAGCGCCGCCGCATTGGCGTCGCTGCGCGCCTGAAGGCCCGTCAACCCGCCGAGCGACTTCGCCCATTCGAGCGCGAAGATCGCGTCCTCGACGGCGAGCATCGACGGGGTGTTGATCGTCTCGCCCTTGAACACGCCCTCGGCCAGCTTGCCCTTGGAGATCAGGCGGAACACCTTGGGCAGCGGCCAGGCGGGGGTGTGGCTTTCCAGCCGTTCGACCGCGCGCGGACCGAGGATCAGTACGCCGTGTGCGCCTTCGCCGCCCAGCACTTTCTGCCAGCTGAAGGTCGCGACGTCGATCTTGTCCCACGGCAGGTCATAGGCGAACACTGCGCTGGTCGCGTCGGCGAAGCACAGCCCCTGACGGTCTGCGGCGATCCAGTCGCCATCGGGCACGCGGACGCCGCTGGTGGTGCCGTTCCAGGTGAAGAGGACGTCGTTCGACCAGTCGACCTGGTTCAGGTCGGGAAGCTGGCCGTAATCGGCGCGGATGACCGTCGGGTCGAGCTTCAGCTGCTTGGCAGCGTCCGTGACCCAGCCTTCACCGAAGCTTTCCCAGGCCAGCGTCGTCACCGGGCGCGCGCCGAGCATCGTCCACATCGCCATTTCAAAGGCGCCGGTGTCCGATCCGGGCACGATGCCGATGCGGTGGGTGTCGGGCAATTGCAGCATCTCGCGCATCAGGTCGATGCAGGTGGCGAGGCGCGTCTTGCCGATCTTCGCGCGATGCGAGCGGCCGAGCGATTCGGTGGCGATTTTTTCGGGGGACCAGCCCGGCGGCTTCGCGCAGGGACCGGAAGAGAAAAAGGGACGCGCAGGCTTTGCCTGCGGTTTACGCACTTCAGTCATGTCTGACTCTCCTTACAGAGAGCACGCGCGGCGTTGGGACCGCGTGGCCCGGCGCTGCGTTTAAGGCGATCGCGCGCGCTGTCAAATAAATTGCACGGTCCGTGCGAAATAATCGGCCAGCGGAAGGGAGGGTTAGCGACTTGTTTACCATTTCCGTTGCAGGTTGTGATCATGGCGATTCCGCATTTCCTGAGGCCCCGGATGCTGATGGCGGCGACGGCGGCGCTGATGCTGTCGGCCTGTTTCGGCGCGCCGGACGTCATCAAGCAGGGCGGCGGCAAGCAGTCCAGCGCAAGCACGCCGCAGCGCCCGCAGGTTAACGGCGGCGCGCCGTCCTTCGCCAGCCCGGAGGCGCGGCAATGCGCCGTCGATCTTCAGCAGGCGGGCGTGCGCTTCACGCCGCTGCCGAACCAGGATCATGGCGGCGGATGCAGCTCGATCGATTCGGTGAAGCTGCTCGATGTCGGCACGCCGACCACCAATCTCGGCCCCATGACCTGCCCGCTCGCGCGCAATTTCGCGGCCTGGGCGCAATATGCGGTCAAACCGGCGGCGCGCAAATATTTCGGCCGCGAAGTCGTGAAGATCGAGACGTTCGGCACCTATAGCTGCCGCAACATCTATGGCGGGCGGTCGGGCCGCCTGTCACAACATGCCTCGTCGAACGCCGTCGATGTCGCGGGCTTCGTGCTGTCGGACGGACGGCGGATCATGCTGAAGGGCGGCTGGACGGGCGAGCGCGATGCGCAGGATTTCCTGCGCGTGCTGCACAAATCGGCGTGCCGCCGCTTCGGCACCGTGCTCGGTCCCGACTATAATGCGGCGCACCACGACCATTTCCATTTCGACATGAGCGGCAACGGCTATTGCCGTTGAGGCGGCACCGGCTTGGCAAGCGCGGCGCGGGCGGCTAGCTGCGGGCGAATGGCAAAAGACAAGCAACCGCATCGCTCGCGTTTCCACAAGGCAAAGACGGAGGCGCAGTTCGCCCGGCAGGCGACGACGACGCCCCAGACCGCAAGCCCCGCCTATCGGCTGGCCTTTCAGGACACCGACTTCCTGCTGCGCGAGGATTTGCGCCCGGTCCGTTTCCAGCTGGAATTGCTGAAGCCCGAATTGCTGCTGGACGAAGCGGGGATCGAATCGACGCTCGTCATCTATGGCTCGGCGCGCATTCCGGAACCGGGACATGCCGACTCGCTGGAGGCGGCGGCCACCGACGACCGGCAGCGCGACATCGCGCGGCGGCTGAAGGCCAAGGCGAAATATTATGACGAGGCGCGCAATCTCGCGCGGCTCGCCAGCCAGTCGCCCTGCGACGACATGGGGTGCCGCCATTTCGTCGTCTGTTCGGGCGGCGGTCCCTCGATCATGGAGGCGGCGAATCGCGGCGCCGCCGATGAAGGGCGCGAATCGATCGGGTTGAATATCGTCCTGCCGCACGAACAGGCGCCGAACCGCTATGTAACGCCATCGCTCAGCTTCCAGTTCCATTATTTCGCGCTGCGCAAGCTGCATTTCCTGCTGCGCGCGCGCGCCGTCGCGGTCTTTCCGGGCGGCTTCGGCACGCTCGACGAGATGTTCGAATTGCTGACGCTGATCCAGACCGGCAAGATCAAGCCGATCCCCGTCCTGCTGTTCGGCCGGAAATTCTGGCGGCGCGTGATCGATTTCGACGCGCTGGTCGACGAAGGCGTCATCAGCGCGCCCGATCTCGATCTCTTCACTTTCGTCGAGACGGCGGACGAGGCGTGGGCGATCATCCAGAATTTCTATGCGAAGCTGGAGCAGACCTGACGGATAATGTCGTCCCCGCGCAGGCGGGGACCGCTGGAGAGGTAGCGCCAGGACGATGACGGCCCCCGCCTTCGCGGGGGCGACGTTCATTTCCGCTTACTTCTGCGCTTCCATATAGAGAATCAGCGCCTTGCGGTCCGCCGCGTCGATGACCCCGGCAAAGGCCATGCGCGTGCCGGGCAGCGCCTTCATCGGCGCTTCCAGATAGGTGTCGAGCGTGGCTTCGTCCCAGACGCCGCCTTTCGCCTTCATCGCGCCCGAATAGGAAAAGCCGGGATCGGATGCGACCGCGCGGTCGACGATGCCGTGCAGATTGGGACCGATGCCGTTGCGGCCGCCCTTGTCGATCGTGTGGCACGCGACGCAGCGCTTGAAGACCTGTTCGCCCATCGCGGCCGTCGGCTCGACGGCCGGGGACGGAGCCGGGGCTGGCGCCGGCGCGGCGGCTTGCGGCGCGGAATCGCCGTCTGTCGCGGGCTGGGCGGGCGGCTCGCTCTTTCCGCAACCGGCAAGAGCGAGCGCGGCCGCCAGCAAAGCGGACGCCCGCAGCATCATGGCTGGGCTTCGGCCGCTGCGGGCGCGGCGGCGTCGGCTTCAGCCGGGGCGGCATTCTCGGCGGGCGCTTCGCCTTCCGCCGGGGCGGCCTCTTCCGCCGGAGCGGCTTCGGGCGCGGGCAGCGGCAGGTTCGAACCCATATTGTTCATATAGACCATCAGGGTGGCACGGTCCTCGGGGTTCGACAGGCCCGCGAAGGACATTTTCGTGCCGGGCGCATATTTGCGCGGGCTGGTCAGCCACTTGTCCATACCCTCGAAATCCCAGTTACCCGGAATGCCCTTCAGCGCCTCCGAATAGGCGAAGCCGGGGACATGGCCGTGCGCCTTGCCGAACGCACCCCACAGGTTCGGGCCGATGCCGTTGGCGCCGCCCGAATTGATCGTGTGGCACGCCGCGCATTTGGCGAACACCGTCTCGCCCTTGGCCGGGTCGGCGGCGGCGAGCAGGTTGGCGAGCGGCACGGCCGATTCGGCGCCGCCGCCGCCCGCTTCGGCATCCTCGATGGGATAGCCGGGCGTTTCGGGATTGTGACTGGAAAAGAGCATGCCCGAGCCGATCGACAGGCCCAGTGCGCAAATGCCGGCGAAAAGCACCCAGCCGGCAATAGTGTTGTTGCGATTGTCCATGCTTTTGCAGCCCCGTTTCGATGGCCCCGGCACCGGGGCGCTTTCCGTCGATTTGGTCGCTCCCTTACTGGCGCGCGCCTTGCGGCGCAAGGGGATGAAATCGCAACCGGTCCCGGTTGCGCGGGCGATGCGGTCCCGCTATGCGCCGCGTTTCGGGCGTATCGGGTGCTGGGGAAGGCAGATATGGGCAGCTATTCGGCTTCGGCGCAGCATCTGGTGGATGAAATGACGGCGGCGGCGCTGGCCGATCCCGCGCGCGGGCTGGCCTTTCAGGGCGCGCCCGGCGCGAACAGCGACCTCGCCGCGCGCGAATATGATGCGAACGCGTTGCCGCTGCCCTGCTATAGTTTCGAGGATGCGATCGACGCCGTGCGCGAAGGGCGCGTCGCCCGCGCGATCATCCCCATCGAAAACAGCCTGCACGGGCGCGTCGCAGACATCCACTTCCTGCTTCCCGAATCGGGCCTGTCGATCGTCGGCGAGCATTTCCTGCGCATCCGCTATGGCCTGATGAGCCGCGGTCTGGGACCCGTGACGCGGGCGATGAGCCACGAACAGGCGCTGGGCCAGTGCCGCAAGTGGCTGCGCGCGCACGGTATCGCCCCGGTCGCGCACAGCGACACGGCGGGCGCCGCCGCGTGGGTCGCCGACAGCGACGAAGTCGGGCTGGGCGCACTCGCGCCGCCGCACGCCGCCGAGCTTTATGGGCTGACGCTGCACGAAAGCGGCCTGTCGGACGCCGATCACAACATGACGCGCTTCGTCGTGCTGGCGCGCGAACCGCTGGCCGACCTGCCCGGCGACGGGCCGCTGATGACGACCTTCGTGTTCGAAGTGAAGAATATCCCGGCCGCGCTCTATAAGGCGCTCGGCGGTTTCGCGACCAACGGCGTCAACATGACCAAGCTCGAAAGCTATCAGGACGGCGGCAGTTTCGCGGCGACCAAATTCTATGCCGACATCGTCGGCGCGCCGGGCGACGAGCGCGTCGACCGTGCGCTGGAGGAACTGGCGTTCCAGACCAAGGCGCTCACCATGCTCGGCACCTATCGCCAGGCCCGCGTGCGGGGGTAGTCATCCATCGCGGCGCGCAAGCATCCGCGCGGTCGCAAAGCTCTGGACGACGAACAGCGTCATCAGGATACTCGCGATGCCGAGCGCGAACAGGTCGAGGATCGTCAGGTTCAGGCCGCCGATGTCGCGTGTGCCGACGATCGGCATCGCGGCCGTCATTGCCATCAGCATCAGCCGCAGCTCGGTCGGTCCCCCCGACAAATAGGACAGGCGGAACTCGCCCACCACTTTCGCCGCAAGGAAGGTGTGGATCGACAGCAGCAGATAGGAAACGACGCCGATCAGCGCGACGTCGAAGCGGACATAGGGGCTAAGCCCGATCGCGCCCACCATCAGGAAGGTCGCGAGACCATCGACGCTGTGATCGACGAAATAGCCGTAGTTCGGGCGCTCGATGCGCCGCCAGCGGGCGAGGCTGCCGTCGAGCGAGTCGCCGAACCAGTTGACGACATAGCCCGCCAGCGACAGGCCGAGCCATTCGCCGTCGAGCCAGCTCAGCATATAGCCCGCCGCGACCATCACCGCGCCCGCGAAGCCCAGCACGGTCAGCCGGTCGGGCGTCACCCATGCGGGCATGCGCGCGCACAGCCAGTCGAGCAGGCGGCGCTCCGCGCGTGCGAGGATATTCTGCTGAATGCGCGTGGCGACGGGACGCCTGCCTGCCGTTTCACGGCGCGGGTCGCTGGTCATGAGTGGCTTTCGTCGGGGACCGTCATGGACCTGTCATAGAGCGTGTCGCGGGCCGAAGATAGGCTTTTGGGATGAACGGACTATTCCCGCCAGGGACCGATTTCGCCGACTTCGCCGATGGTGCGGAAACGGACCGCGCCGTCGAGCCACGCGACTTCCCACATCGGGGCGGGACGCGCCCATTCGCCGATCACGAACAGCGGCAGGCGGTTCGCGGCGACGAAAGCCAGATCGTCGGCGGTCGGTCCGGGAACGATCGTTTCGTAGCGCTGGTGGATGCGGACGATCGCCAGCGTGCCGTCGGGCGGCGGCGGCAGCGACTGGCGCGCGGGAAAGCCCGTGCTGGCCAGCGTGGACGGATAGCCCCTGTCGTCGCGGCCCAGCAGCAGCAGCTTGTCGGCGGTGGCATAGGGACCGCCGACGGGACGCCCCACGACCTTGCGCCCCGCGATGGCGGCATATTCGCGCAGGTCCGCGTCGGCGACGGCGGGCGGCGCGGTTTCCTCGGTCCGCGCGGCGTCCGTTTCCGGGGCGGCAGGGATGGCAGGGGCGGCAAGCGCCAGCAGGACAGGCAGGGTAGCAAGCAAGGGACGATACTCCGGCGCGGGCCTGCCCTACAGGACGGCGGGCAGGATCTTGCTCGCCTCCTTGGCAGGAATTTCCGTCAATATCTCATAAAGGCTGCCGATGGTGCGGCAAAGATCCGCCTGCGGCACATCGGGCGAGTGCAGCGCCGCCCGGACCCTGTCCTCCGGCACGCCGGACCGCCGGATGAGCCTTTCGATCAACGGGCCGGAAATCTCCGCCGTCCGGGGGGCGAGCGGCCATTCGCGGTCGACATATTGGTCGTGGAAGACCGCGGACATCTGATATTGATAATCGGCGGACACCGCCGCCGCGCTGTTGCCTTCGCGCCAATAGGCGGCGGGATTGCCGATGAACCGGGCGCAATCCCTTGGATTGTCCTTCAATTTCTTGACCGTCGCCGCGCGGAAGCGGGCGTCGGCGACTTGCAGCTCATAGGGCATTCGGTCGATGATCTGATAATAGACGTCGGTGATCTCGCGCATCAGGAAGCGCGTCCGCATTTCGTCGGACATGCTGGATGTCCCGATCGCCTTTTGCAACGTGGAATAGGCTCTCGGGCTTTTCGCGCGCAGCGTATCGAGCGACCGGCCATCGGCCTGGGCCTGCGGAAAACGCTGGTCGATGAAGGCGGCGATCTGCCGATCGGCGGCCGCCGACTGTTCCACCGCCAGCGCCATGGGATTGGCTGCGGTCCGCGACGAATCGCCGTCCGCGAGGCGGCCCAGCGCCGACAGCGCGACGAACGCCAGGGCGATCCATACCCAGATATTCGGCCCTTTGACATTGGTCCCCGCCGTCTTCTTTTCCCAGCGCGCGACCAGGTCCTGCTGCCAATGCTGCTGTTCCAGCCAGGGATAATCGCGGCGGATGGTGGCGATCAGATTGGCCATGCGCGTCTTGTCGATCGCACGCACCCACAGCGGCCCCTTGGGCTTGCCGCTGGTCAGCTCGACCCATTCGCGGTGATAGGCGTGCCCCGGCGCGTCGAGTTGGCTGACCACGCTGTCGGCCTCATAGGCGTTGAACAGCCAGGGAATGGCGGGATGGACGCCCAGTTCATGCGCGCGGTCGGCCCAATGGAAATATTCGGCCACGCGCGGAAACAGCGCCACCCCGCGCGGATAGCGCTCCGCCAGCAGCTGCGCGAGCCAGGCTTCGATGCGGGCATAATGGCCCAGGTCGCCCATGCGTTCGTCGGCGAACAGCGTATCGAGATGGGCGTCCAGTTCCTCGGCGTCCGCCGCCGCCAGCGCGTCCTCGCCCAGAAACAGATCGACCACCCGCTGAAAGCGCCGGTCGTCGCTTTCGTCATATTCGACGGTGAAGACCGGCTTGTCCTGCGGCTCGTCCGCCATCGGCGGCGGGGCTTCCGCCTCCACCTCACCGCCGGCCTGCTCATCTTCCTCTTCGCCCTCGGGGTGGAGGAACTGCCCCGACAGCGCCGCGTCGCGCGCCTGGCGCAGCGCCATATAGGCTTCCGTCTCCGCCTCGTGGTCCAGCGCCTTCAGCCGCCGCGAATAGGCTTCGCGGATCGTCTTGCGGTCCTCGGTCGGCGCGATGTCGAGGACGGTCCACGGCCAGTGGGCGGCGCTCACAGCCGGCCGTCCTGTTCCATCTCGGTCAGCGCCGCCGTCATCGCGTCGCGCGCCTCCGTGATGGCGCGCGGCTCCTGCGTTTCCAGCACGCCTTCGAAATGCAGCAGCATCCGCCCGATATGCTCACGCCGGTCGTCGATGAATTCTTCATAGAGCCGCGCCGCCCAGCCCACGACATATTGATTTTCCGCCATGTCGCGCGGGTGAGTCTTGAGCGCGGCCAGCTGTTTTCGCCGCGCCTCCAGCTGTTCGGGACTTGGCGCCTCGCTGTCGTCGGCGATCAGCACCGACAGCGTCTTTCCGGTTTCGGCGATGGTCACGTCGACGTCGAGCATGCCGGAACTGTCATAGGTGAAGCGGCAGTCGATCGACACTTGCCCCGCGGGCTTTCGGGGGATGGGGAATTCCATCGTGCCGAGCAGGATGTTGTTCGCCACTTCGCGCGATTCGCCCTGATAGATGTTCAGCCGGATATGCGACTGATTGTCCGACATCGACGCATAATTGTTCGTGCGGCTGATCGGGGTCGGGCTGTTGCGGCTGATGATCGGGGAAAAGAGACCGGGGCGCAGGCGGCCGTGGCTGTCATGTTCCGTGACTTCGATCCCCAGCGTGAAGGGGCAGATGTCGGTCAGCCGCACTTCCTCCAGCGCGGCATTCCGCGCCACCAGCCCGGCCTGGATCGCGGCGCCGATCGCGACGGCATGGTCGGGGTGGACGATATGGTTCGGGAAACGACCGAACATCTTGGTGATCGCCTTGCGGACGATGGGCATGCGCGTCGCGCCGCCGACCAGGACGATGTCGCTCAGTGCCTCGATGCGCAGGTCGCTGTCGCGCAGCGAGCGCAGGATCGGATCGCGCAGGCGCGTCAGCAGCGGCTCGGCCAACGCCTCGAACCGGTCGGCGGTGATCGACAGGTCGAACCGCCGTTCGCCCAGCGTCAGCGCGACGCGCGCCTCGGTCTCGTCCGTCAGCATCCGCCGCGCCGTGTCGGCCGCCTGGAACAGCCGCGCGTCGAGCAGGTTGCGCCGGACATCGGACGGAAATGTCTCCGTCTCCATCCAGTGCGCGACGATGGCGTTGGTGAAATCGTCGCCGCCCAGCCGATTGTCGCCCGACGAGGCGCGCACCTCGATGATCGCATCGAACATCTCGACGATCGAGACGTCGAACGTGCCGCCGCCGAGGTCGAAGACGAGGAACGGTTCGCGATCTTCCTTGTCCGCGATGCCGAAGGCCAGCGCCGCCGCCGTCGGTTCGTTGAGCAGGCGCGCGACTTTCAGGCCCGCCAGCTCGCCCGCGCGCCGCGTCGCCTTGCGCTGCTTGTCGTTGAAATAGGCGGGGACGGTGATGACCGCTTCGGTCACTTCCTCGCCGGTCGCGGCCTCGATATCTTCCTTCAGGCTGCGCAGCACGATGGCCGACAAATCCTCGGCCTTGAAGCTGTAGCGGCCGAGCTTGATCGTGCGGTTGGTGCCGATGAAGCGCTTGAAGCTGGTCACGGCCTCGGCGGGCTTCAAAGCCCAATGGTTGAGCGCGGGCTTGCCGACCAGCGTCGTTCCGTCCGCCAATATGGCGACGGCGGACGGCGTCAGCACATCCCCCAGCGCGTTCGGGATCAGCCGCGCCTCTCCATTCTCGAAAACAGCCGCCGCACTGTTGGTCGTGCCCAAGTCGATACCGACGATCATCCGCCCCCCGCTCCCCACGGGCGGCGCAGGACAGCGACCTCCCTCGACGGGGCCTGCATCAACTTTTCGCGGCGATCAATGCAAATTTCGTCGGTGTTCTAATTACGTACGGACCCTAAGAGCATGATCATCATAGATTGATCGTGTACTCCCGCGAAGGCGGGAGTCCATCTCCGGTCGGTGCAAGATGGAACCGGCAGGAGATGGGTCCCCGCCTTCGCGGGGACACACGGTGTTTTATTCAAAGTCGATCATGCGCTAATGCGCGTCGCCCCAGCTTTTGCCGGTGCCGATCTCGACGTCCAGCCCGACCGACAGCGTCAGCGATGGCTCAGCCGCGCCCGCCATCACGCGGCGGATGACCTCGCCGGCCGCCGCCGCCTTGTCCTCCGGCGCCTCGAACACCAGTTCGTCATGGACTTGCAGCAGCATCCGGACATCGCCCAGTCCCGCCTCGGCCAGCGCGCCGGGCATGCGCGCCATCGCCCGCTTGATCAGGTCGGCGCTGGTGCCCTGGATCGGCGCGTTGATCGCCGCGCGCTCGCTGCCCTGCCGCTCGTTCTGGTTGGCGGCCTTGATGCGCGGGAACCATGTCTTGCGGCCGAACAAGGTCTCGGTATAGCCGCGCTCGCGCGCGCCCTCCAGCGTGGTCTGGATATAGTCGCTGATGCCGGGGAAGCGCTCGAAATAGCGGCTGATCAGCGCCTGCGCCTCGTCGGGCGTGATCTCCAGCCGCCCCGCCAGACCCCAGCGCGAAATGCCATAGAGGATCGCGAAGTTGATCGTCTTGGCCTTGGCGCGCGTGTCGCGGTTGACTTCGCCGAACAGCTCGATCGCGGTCGCGGTCGCGGATCTGCCGCCCGATTTCGGTACGGATCGGGATATTCTGCAAATTGGGATCGGTCGAGGACAATCGCCCGGTCTGCGCGCCGACCAGGCTGTAGCTGGTGTGGACACGACCCGTGTGCGCGTTGATCTGTTGTTGCAGTGCGTCGGTGTAGGTGGATTTCAGCTTCGCGAGCTGACGCCATTCCAATATCTTGCGCGCGATCGGCACGCCGTCGCGTTCCAGCCGTTCCAGTTCGTTCTGGTCGGTGGACCAGTCGCCGGACTTGCCCTTGCGTCCGCCCTTCAGACCCAGCTTGTCGAACAATATCTCGCCGAGCTGCTTGGGGCTGCCGATCACGAAGGGCTGGCCCGCGAGCGCGTGGATTTCGCCTTCCATCCGCAGCATGTCATTCGCGAACTCGCCCGACAGCCGCGCCAGATAGTCGCGGTTCACCATGATGCCCGCGCGCTCCATCCCTTCCACCGTCGCGACCAGCGGGCGGTCGACCATCTGATAGATGCGCGTCCCGCCCTCCAGCGGCAGGCGCAGCTTCAGGAGCTTCCACAGCCGCCACGCGACTTCGGCATCCTCGGCGGCATATTGCGTGGCGCGGTCGAGCGGCACTTCGGCGAAGCTGATCTGCGACTTGCCGGTGCCGCAAATCTCCTTGAACGACAGGCAGGCGTGGTCGAGGTGCAGCTTCGCCAGTTCGTCGAGACCATGGCCATGCTTGCCCGCGTCGAGCGCGAAGCTCATCAGCATCGTGTCGTCATAGGGGGCGATGACCAGCCCATGCTGCGCCAGCACGCCGATGTCATATTTGAGGTTGTGCCCGACCTTCAGCACCGCTTCGTCGCTGAACAGCGCATGGAGGCGACCCAGCGCGTCGGCCATCGGCACTTGCTCGACCGTCTCGGCGAACATGTCGGTGCCGCCGTGGCCGAGCGGGATGTAGCAGGCCTTGCCCGGCCCGACCGACAGGCTGACGCCGACCAGCCGGCCCGTGACGCTGTCGAGGCTCGCGGTCTCGGTATCGACGGCGACGACATGCGCGGCCCGCGCCGTCTCGATCCAGCGGTCGAGCGCCTCGATGGTAGTGACGGTCTCGTACAGTGCGCGGTCGATCGGCGGCATGGGCGGCAGCGTCGGCGTGGAAGGCGCAGCGGGCGTCGCCGCGCCGCCACCGCGCGCGGGCAAGGGCGGACCGCCCGGCGTCGCGCCATTGTCGAGCTTCGCCGACAGCGAACGAAAGCCATGTTCGTCGAGAAAGGCCTTGAGCGGCGCGGGCGGTATCGCACCCAGCGTCAGCGCATCGAGCGGGTCGGGCAGCGGGCAGTCGCGCTTCAGATCGACGAGGATGCGCGACAGCCGCGCCATCTCGGCATGTTCGATCAGATTGTCGCGCAGCTTCGACGCCTTCATCGTCTCGGCACCCGCCAGCGCGGCTTCCAGGTCGCCATATTCGACGATCAGCTTGGTCGCGGTCTTCGGCCCGACGCCGCGCACGCCGGGGACGTTATCGACGCTGTCGCCCATCAGCGCCAGCACGTCACCGACCAGATCGGGTTCGACCCCGAACTTCTCGCGCACCGCATCCATCCCCATGTGGATATTCTTCATCGTGTCGAGCATATCGACGCGCGGCCCTTCGGCAGGCTCGCGGATGAGCTGCATCAGATCCTTGTCGGACGAGACGATGGTGACGTCCCAGCCTTCGCGCACCGCCGCCTCGGTATAGCTGGCGATCAGGTCGTCGGCTTCGAATCCCGCCATTTCGATGCAGGGCAGCGAAAAGGCGCGCGTCGCGTCGCGGATCAGCGGGAATTGCGGGACCAGATCCTCCGGCGGGTCGGGCCGGTTCGCCTTATACTGGTCATAGATTCCATTGCGGAACGATTGGCTCGAATGGTCGAGGATGACGGCGAGGTGCGTCGGCTCCTCGGCATCGTTCAGGTCCTTGGCCAGCTTCCACAGCATGGTGGTATAGCCATAGACCGCGCCCACGGGCACCCCGTTCGGGTTCGTCAGCGGCGGCAGGCGGTGATAGGCGCGGAAGATATAGCTGGAGCCATCGACCAGATAGAGATGATTCTTCGTGGACATGGCGCGCGGTGTAGCAGGGGCGGCGCGTGCTAGCGATAGGGGGATTGATCGCCCGCCTCGCGCCCATCGGCGCGGATGTTTTGACCTTGATCTGACATCGGCGATTCGAACACAAGGCGGGATGCTCCCTTCGTTCACGCTCGACCGCAATAGCGACGTCACCCTGCAAGACCAGATTCGCAAGGGCGTGATCAGGCTGATCCGGTCGCAGGCCTGGCCCGCCGGGTATCGTCTGCCGTCGTCGCGGACGATGGCCCGCCTGCTGAGGGTCGCCCGCAACACGGTGACGATCGCCTATCAGCAACTGGTCGCTGACGGTCATCTCGTCGCGCGGGAACGAAGCGGCCTGTTCGTTTCGGGCGATCCGGCCACGGGCAGGCCGGGCTTCGGCGAGATTGCGGGCATCGCCGAACGCGCGATGCCGAACGGCTTTTCCTGGCTGGACCGCCTGCCGCGCCTGTCGCCGCTGCCCGAGGAGCGCCCGGCCAATTGGCAGCATTATCCCTATCCCTTTCTCGACGGCTGTTTCGACGACAGCCTGTTCCCCGTCGACGAATGGCGGGAAGCGGCGGGCCTGTCGCTGAAGCGGCGGCAGGTCGCATCCTGGTCGGCGATCGCGGACGACGATGCCGCGCTGATCGAGGAGATACGGACGAAGATCCTGCCGCGGCGCGGCATCTACGCCCGCCCCGACGAGATCATGCTGACACTGGGGACGGCCCATGCCCGGTTGCTGGCACTGGAACTCTTCTGTCCGGTGGGGAGCCGTGTCGCGATCGAGGACCCCGGCCCGTTCGAACTGCGCGCGCTGATCGAGGCGCGGCGGGGCGTGGCGGTGCCGCTGCCGGTCGACGACGAAGGCATCGTCACCGACGTACAGCTCGCGGGCTGCGACCTGGTGATGCTGACGCCCAGTCATCAGCTGCCGACCGGCGCGACCTTGTCGCTTGTCCGGCGCCGCGTGCTGCTTGCCGCCGCGGAAGTGCACGACCTGATCCTCGTCGAGGATGATTTCGAGTGCGAAACCAATTACCTCGACGCGGATTTTCCCGCGATGCGCAGCATGGCCGGGGGCAGCCGCGTCGTCTATATCGCCGGACTCGCGAAGGTTCTCGACCCCAGCCTGCGGCTTGGCTTCATGGTCGCCGACCGCGAGGTCATCGCGCATTTGCGCGAACTGCGTCGCCTGTCGGTCAAGCAGCCGCCGCCGAACAACCAGCGCGCCGCCGCGCAATTTCTGGCGCTTGGCCATTATGATACGATGATGCGGCGGATCGGCCGCGAATTCCGCACGCGGCAGATCGCGCTGCGCGACGCGCTCAACCATTATCTGCCGCGTTCGATCGCGATCCAGCCCGTGCGCGGCGGGACGACGATGTGGGTGCGCGGTCCCGAAGGACTCGACGTCGCGGAACTGGCGGTGGCGGCCCGGCGATGCGGGGTGCTGATCGAGCAGGTCGATTGCTATTATGCCGGCAGTCCGCCGCCGGGACTGTTCCGGCTCGGCGTGACCAGCCTGCCGGTCGAGCGCATCCGGCCGGGCGTCGCGGCGCTGGCCGCGGCACTCAACGATGTGCTCGAAAAGAAGGCCGAGCCGCTGCCGATCCTGACAGGGCGCGCGTTGCGCCGGAAGATGAGCGGGGCCAGGCTCGACTGCCGCACCGTATATGGCGAACCATGCACGATATTGCTGCTCGCCGACGGCACGATGACCGGGCGCGCGGGCCATGCGGGCGAAGATGTCGACACCGGGCGCTGGTGGATCGAGGGCGACCGCTGGCATCGTCAGTGGCAAAGCTGGTCCTATGGCGAAGTGACGTCGTTCCAGGTCGCGGTCGAAGGCAATATCGTCCAGTGGCTGGGCGCCGGCCAGCGCGTCGTCGACTGGGCCTTGATCGGCCGTATCGGCGATCTGGACCCATCCTAGTTTGCAAACTGGACCTATGTCCGGCGCGGCATAGCGGACACATTATCTCTGGACGCGCCCCGATCGGCGCGCCGGGGAGGACTATGACTCATTTCGCGATCGCCGGACTGCAACTGGCCCTGCCACGCGGCGACAATCTGGACCGTATCGCCGAGGAAGTGCGGCTCGTCCGCCGCCGCTTTCGCTGGGTCGACATGGTCGTGCTCGGCGAACTGTCCTGCTTCGGTCCCGCCACCGCCAACGCGCAGCCGCTGCCGGGTCCCGCCGAGGACGCTTTTGCCGCGATGGCGCGCGAACATGGGCTGTGGCTGGTCAACGGATCGATGTTCGAGCGTGACGGCGACGCCGTCTACAACACCACCAGCGTCTTCGCCCCCGACGGCAGCGTCGCCGCGCGGCACCGCAAAATCTATCCCTTCTATCCTTATGAGGAAGGCGTGACGGGCGGCGTCGAACCGACCGTGTTCGACGTCCCCGGCGTCGGCCGCTTCGGCATCGCCATCTGTTACGACATATGGTTCCCGGAAGTCGTCCGCTCGCTGGTCTGGCGCGGGGCGGAGGTGATCATCAATCCGGTGATGACCAACACCATCGACCGCGATATCGAACTGTCGATCGTCCGCGCCGCCGCCGCCACCAACCAGGCCTATGTGGTGTCGGTCAATGTCGCGGGCGACCTTGGCTATGGCCGGTCATGCGTCGCGGGACCGGGCGGCGAGATGATCCACGAAGCGGGTGAGGGGCGCGAGATCGTCGCGGTCGATCTCGACCTCGATCATGTCCGCCGCTGCCGCGAACGCGGTTGGCACGGACTCGGCCAGCCGCTCAAGAGCCTGCGCGACGGGCCGCAGCATTTCGAGGCCTATGATCGCGGACCCGCGGCCTCGCCGACGCTTCAGGCGCTCGGGCCGCTCGTTCAGCCTGTTTCTTCGCTCACCGAAAAGAATGGCGCCGCAGCGCGCGCGACGACAGACAAGGGGGAAAGACCATGATCAACACCACGCGACTTCTGGCGACGACATCGCTCGCCTGCACCGGCATGCTGGCGGCGATGCCGGCGTCCGCCCTCGCCCAGGAAGCGGGGGCCACACACGACGACACCGACATCGTCGTCACCGCGACGCGGCGCGAGGCGCGCACGATCGACATTCCGTACAATATCTCGGCGGTCGGCGGCGACCGGATTGACGCCAACCAGACGCGCGACCAGGCGGAACTGCTGCGTTCGATTCCCGGCGTCGCGGTGGTCGATCGCGGTCGCCGCAACGCGGGCGTCATGAACACGGTGACGATCCGCGGCGTCAACGTCGACAGCGCGGCGCTGGGCGATTACGCGGTCTCGGGCGTGTCGCCGGTGTCGACCTATGTGGGCGACACCCCGCTGTTCGCGGCCTATCTGCTGAAAGACCTCGACCGCGTCGAAGTGCTGCGCGGGCCGCAGGGCACGCTTTACGGATCGGGCGCGCTGGGCGGGACGGTGCGCTACATCCTGAACAAGCCGGTGCTGGGACGGTTCGAGGGCCGCGCCACGGGCGGGCTGAGCAGCGTCAAGGGATCGGGCAGCATCGGCTATGAAGCCGACCTGATCCTGAACGTCCCGCTGGGCGAGACCTTCGCGATCCGGGCGGTCGGCAGCCGCCAGCATTATCCGGGCCTGACCGACTATGTGAATGTCTACAAACTCGACGCGGGCGGCCTTCCGACCGCTCCCGCCGGGGTGCTGGCCGACGACGCCGAATATGAAAGCGTGAAGGACGCCGATTTCGTCCATGTCTGGTACGGCCGCGTCAGCGCGCTGTGGCAGCCCAGCGACGCCTTCGACGTCACGCTGACCTATAACCACCAGGAAGACAAGGTCGGCGGCCGCCGCCAGATCACGCGCGGTCTCGATGGTTATGGCAAGGCGTATCAGGGCTATCAGAACGGGTCGATCCAGCGCGAACCGTCGAACCGCGACGTCGATTCGGTGGCACTGGAGGCTAATGTCGACCTGGGCTTCGCGACGCTGACGTCCAGCAGTTCATGGTATGAGCATGAAGGCGACAGCGTCAGCGAGAATACGGGCTTTTACGCCCAGAACGGCTGGCTGGCTTTCTATTACAACTATCCGCGCCCGATGGCGTCGGCGGTCCGCAGCTATCGCGACAAGAGCTTCGTGCAGGAACTGCGGCTCGTGTCGAAGGGCGGCGGCGCGATCGACTATGTGATCGGCGGCTATTATCAGGACCAGAAGCTGTTTTCGTCGCAGGACAGCTATGTGCACGGATTCAAGCGCTATGTGGACGCGCTCTACGGTTATCCCGTGCCGTGGGTGCTCAGCGACAATGATTTCCAGTATCGCCGCCACGAACGGTTCAAGGATCATGCGATATTCGGCGAACTGACCTGGCACATCACCGACACGATCGATGTGACGGGCGGCGGGCGCTATTTCTGGAACAAGTCGCGCAGCCGCACCTTCATGGATTTGCCGGCCTGGAGCAGCACGACGAACCCGACCGACACGCGGTTCGACGTCGATGACGACAAGCTGCTGTTCAAGGGCAATCTGTCGTGGAAATTCGCCGATCGCGGCCTGCTCTATGCGACCGTGTCGCAGGGCTATCGGCGTGGCGGATCGAACGCGGTGCCGCTCACCGGCAACTTCGCCGAAGATCCGGGTTGGCAGCATTACAAGTCCGATTCGCTGATCAACTATGAAATCGGCGTGAAGGGATCGGCTGGCGGGCTGACCTATAATCTCGACGCCTTCTATATCGACTGGAAGGATATCCAGCTCAACACCGCATCGACCAACTGGGGCTTTTATGTCGTGCAGAACGGCGGCAAGGCGAAGTCGCAGGGCATCGAGGCGCAGGTCGAGGGACGCAGCGGCGGGCTTCGCTATGCGCTCGGCTATACCTTCGTCGATGCCAAGCTGACGCGCGATTTCTATACGCCGGAGGCCGTGCCCGCGCTGAGGGGACGGAAGGGCGACCGGCTGCCGGGGTCGGCGCGGCATATCCTGACCGCCAGCGCGGACTATCGGTTCGATCTGGGCAGCGACACCAGCTTGACGCTGCGCGGCGACGGTTTCTATCAGTCGTCGACGCGCAACGCGATCGGCACATCGCCGGTGTTCAACGTGCGCCTGCCGGGCTTTTCGATCTGGAACGGATCGGCGACGCTGCGCAAGGGCAATGTCGGACTGACGCTGTTCGTCAAGAATCTGTTCGACGTGGACGGCGTCACGGGCGTCTTTACGGAAGCCTATATGGGCACGCGTCCCAGCGAGGGTTATTACGGCAATGGCGCGAAAGACCTGATCACCTTGCCGCGCACCATCGGCCTGTCGGCGGACATTCGCTTCTGACCGGCATGACGCGCCCGGCTTCCTCTCCTTCCCCCGACCGGCCCGGTGATTTCGACGCCGGGCTGGCAAGGGCGGGGCGGGCGGTCCAGTCGGGCCGCTATGGCGAGGCGCGCGCCGTGCTGGCGGCGCTGGAGACGCTGGTGTGGGACGATGCCCATCGCCTGCGGCGGCTGGCGGAATATCACAGCCACATGAACCGGCCCGCCGACGCCGAACGCTGCTGCGCGCGGGCGGTCGAGCTGGCGCCGGAGGACGGGTCCGCGCGTTACGACCTCGCCGCCGCGTCGATCGCGCTCGGACGGATCGACGCGGCGGAGGCGCATTTCGACCGCGTGATCGCCGACAACCCGCGTGACTGGGATGCGTGGGCGAACCGTTCGACGCTGCGCCGCGCGACGGCGGAGCGCAACCATGTCGCGGCACTGGAACGCGCGCTGGCCGAAGCGGACGGGGACGGCGATGCGCGCATCGCGCTCGGCCATGCGCTGGCGAAGGAATATGAAGACCTTGGCCAATATGACCAGGCGTTCGCGGCGCTGAAGGCGGCCGCCGATGCGCGGCGCGCGCGGCTGTCCTATCGCGTCGCCGACGATGTCGAGACGATGGTCGCGATCGCCGCTGCCTTTTCGGTCGAGCGCCTGCGCGCCGCGCCGGCGGCGTCGGGTGAGCCGGGACCGATCTTCATTCTCGGCCTGCCGCGCAGCGGGACGACGCTCGTCGACCGCATCTTGTCGTCGCACAGCCGTGTCGCGAGCCTTGGCGAGATTCAGGATTTCGCGCTCGCGCTGATCGAAGGCGCGGGACAGGCGCGGGACAAGGCCGACCTCATCCGCCGCAGCGCCGCGATGGACCATGACCTGCTTGGCCGCAACTATCGCGCGCGCGTGGTGAGGATCAGCGTGCAATAGGCACCCCCTTCGTGGGGTGATCGGCGTGTAAAAAGGACCCCTTCATCCCGGGGATTTAGTCGGCCGACTGGTTTTGA
>PHEM01000426.1 GCA_002842935.1 Alphaproteobacteria bacterium HGW-Alphaproteobacteria-13
CGCATCATTGCAGGCAACCTAGCACAAGATCGATTTGATTTCCGAATCAGGGTGGTTCGGATTATCCGGATTGCGTCGTCAGAGAGCAATTTGAGGCATCGGTGGCGAAAGAAAAATTGCCAATCCTGCGAACGATTGCCTGCCCTGCGCAGGTTGTCTTCGCTTTGCTTCGAGAACCCCGCAAGCGGCAGCGCTATGACAATCCCGAATACCTTCCTGGCTTTCAAGATCTTACTGAAGGCGATGCGCCGCGCTTCGCGCAAGAGCTCATCGATCTCGGCCTTGTTGGTCGCGATCACGGCCGCTTCACAATCGTCGACTGGACCGTCGAGCGCATCGTCGAGCATCTGGCGCTTGCCGGAACTATCCAGGCCCTGGCTGCGGCTCAGGTGGCTGCACTGCACGGCAAGGTCGATTTTGCTTATCTCGAAGACATAAACGCGGCGCTCAAATCGTACGAGACGCAGGCGGATAACCTGCTGCAAGGCGCCTTTCTCGATTACCAATGGCATCTCGAACTTGTCCGCCTCAGCGGCAACCGGGTGGCCCTTGCCACTTATGCCAAAGCAATCCCGCCTGCGGTCTGGATCGCCGGAGCGAACTACTTCCAGCTCGAAGAGGCGCGAAGCTCGCTGATCGAGCATGACCGCCTGGTCGCCTACATGAAGGCCGGGGATACCCTGCGTGCGCGGGACGCCGTGTCGTTTCATGTTGAGGAAGCAGCGATGCAAATTCGCCGCGCCGGTGAGGCGCGGGTCGAGAGTTATCCGGGCACATCTACCTAGGATTTCAGCGAATCGGCTGCGAGGGGAGAGGGTGCGGACTTCACGCGGGGGCTCGATCTGTTCCTGGCACATGATTGAAAATTCAGTCCGATTGGGGTAATCATGGCCGGGGCGAGGAGACCCTCGATGGACCATGATCGTTACGGACTGGATGGAATGCCGCTCTCGTGTCGCGGCGCTGACTGCGATCCCGTCACGGGTATCGCTTTCCCACGGGTGCGCGGAAAAAGTAGCACCGGAATCCCGCATCTCAGGGTAATTCTCGCAGGTCTGATGCTCGCGTTCATTGGCTTCTTCGCATGGCAGACGCACCTGCTCGGCTGAAGGCTTAGGTTCGCCTCCGGGCGACATGCAGGTGATCACGTTCTGGTTTGTCGGGGAAACGCTCGAACTGGACAGCAAAGCCCTCGCCCAGACGGTCTCGAACCTGCTTTGCCCAGCGCTCGCCCTGTTCATCCGAGATGTTGTTGCCTCTGAAGTCGAGCGCACGGTCGGCGTAGTGCGCGGATCCCGCCATATGCTGGGTGCTGTCGTTGCCCGAGGTGACAACCGGCGCCGGCAGACCAAGTGCGCGCGCCTCGTCCGCGACCACGCCCAGCGCAGGCACCAACCCACCATCCATACGGCCGAGCCGAGCGCCAGGTTTGACCGTCATGCCAAGATCGCGCGCATAGGCCGCCCCATCGACTGGGCCTTCGGGGATGGCGAGCAAGGTTCCTCCCTCAAGCGGTGACGGCACGAGCCTATCGGCGCGCGCAACCTGCGGTAGTGATGGCGCTTGTGGCATGCCCAGACCGGCGTTGGTGCCCAGCGAACCTGTGCCAGAGATGTCGGAGACGTCAGTCAGCTCGTTGATCCGATGCGCCCTTAGGTCACCCATCAGGTCATCCATGATGTAGGTGATGGCCTGGTCGCGGCGGGTGAGGTCGCGATAGTCGAGCCGGGGGTTCGAGAGGTCCGGCAGGTGCCATTCGGGATGATCACGCTGCAGCGTCTCGTAGCGGTCCTGTATGAGGTTCGACATGTCGCTCGATATCTGGAAGCCATGGCTTTCGGCATAACTTGCCTCAGACATCATCCTGCTGCCGATCTCTCGATAGCGGGCGGCGGCAGCACGGCGTTCTTCCGCTTCTGCAACTCGCCAGTCACTACCGTCTGTATTGGTCCGCGAATGGCTATGATCGGAATAATCCGAGCTCTGGCTGTAGGTTCCCGACGACTGGATATCGCCGCTCGAACCGCTGACGACCACCCGATCGCTGGTCTCTTCCGACTGGTCTGTGCCGCGTGTGGTTTGATTGGTGGCCGAACGTTCTGTGCCTGCCCGTGCATCGTCGCCAACTTCCTTTCGACCGAAAATCGAGCCTTGGAGGGTCGCGGATAGGCCGCTGCCAGCAATATCCTTGCCCGGAGTGCCCAGAGTTCCGGAGCCAGTCAGGCTTGCGGACGAACCGAAGGTGCGGCTCGCAAAGTCGCCAGAAGACCTCGAATTGCCTTCCCGCAGGATCAGATCGTTGTTGGTGACCTCGCGCGTCGAGTTGCCCTTGGCCCCTTCGACCACCACATTGCCGCCGACGTTGTGGGTGTCGGAAGAGCGTGAGCCGCTTTCGCGACGCGCGCCAGAAACGTCGCTGGATGCAGTAACAGCGCTGCCGAACTGGCCCTTCGAACTGGTCCAGCTGGTCGATGTGCCGTTCTCGATCTTGTCTGCTT
>PHEM01000033.1 GCA_002842935.1 Alphaproteobacteria bacterium HGW-Alphaproteobacteria-13
CGAGCTCGTCGAGCACGATCAGGTCGAGCCGCGACAGCTGCGCCGCCAGGGTCCCGCCTTTGCCGATCCGGGTCTCCTCTTCGAGGCGTGTCACCACATAACGCCTGACAGGCGTAAACTTATGATTACTTGTAATTATTATGCGACACGTACGGTGTTGGGCGTTCCGATTTGAGAGAAGCGATTGAGGATTGCAGCACGGACTTTGAGCTCGGTTATCTGACGCTCGAAGGTGCGCGCGGCGACGCGCGGACCGAGCAACTTGAAGCAATGCATCTTGGTCTCGACCAGGCTGCGTCGATGGTAGCCGCTCCATTTCTTCCAGATTGCCCTGCCCAGGCGTTTCATCGCGCGCAACGTCTCGTTGCGGGCCTCGACGCCGGGGCCGTCCTCGGCCCATGCCTTACCGTTGCGACGAACCGGGATGACCGGGTCGGCGCCGCGCGCATCGATGGCCGCGTGGCAGCCTCTGGTGTCATAGGCACCGTCGCCGCCGACGGTGACAATGGTCTCATCCTCGGGGATCTGCGCCAACAGATCGGGCAGCGTCTGGCCATCGCCGACGGCATTGCTTGTGACCTCGATCGCTCGGATATCGAAGGTTTCCGCGTCGATGCCGATGTGCACCTTGCGCCACTGGCGGCGGTAAGAAACGCCGTATTTTCTCGCTTTCCATTCCCCCTCACCGATCATCTTGATCCCGGTGCTGTCGACCAGCAGGTGCAGGCCTCCCGCGCTGGCGCGCGCGCCCAGATCGACCGACAAACTCTTCTGGCGCCGGCACAGCGTCGTATAATCCGGTGCCGGCCAGTCCAGACCCGCCATCCTGAGCAGGCTCTCGACCAGCCCCGTCACCTGCCGCAGCGGAAGCTGAAACAGCCCCTTCAATGTCACGCAAAACTCGATCGCACTGTCGGAAAATCGCAGCGGTCGACTGGAACGGCCGTCGGGCTCCGCAAACCAGGACATCGCCGGGTCAAACCACACCTCCAGCGACCCCCGCCTCTTCAGCGCCGCATTGTACTCGGGCCAATTGGTCGTGCGATACTTCGGCGGTGTCGGTCTGGGCATCCCGACCATCTATGACAACCGATTCCCCATGGGAATCCATTATCTTGTTATGCAACAAAGCCATTTCAATGTGTCAGCGCGAGACATGTCTCCACCATCGCGCCCGCGGCCGCCGAGCGCCTTGCATGGTCGCTGAACTTCTCGCCCTCATAGGCTTCCGTTCTAACGCCGTTCATCTTCCAACGCTTGCACAGCTTGCAGCCAGCCCGCGCGCGTCGGGCGCGTCCTCGTTTATGATGCATCATCGGCCTCCGCTAGATTTCGCTTTGCTGCTTGGCGCTGCGCCTTGCTGAAAGCGCGCTTGGCAAGGCGCACAGTCCCGCTCTTAAAGTGATGAAACCGCCGAGCGCCGCGCGATAGCGTTTCTGCGGCTATGCCACCCGGTAGTCCACGATTCCCCATCATCGTTCGTCACCTCAACGCGAAAGTTCGTATTCACGGACCAGAATCGATGCAGGGACATGCCAGGCCCGCTCGATCTTGCGGATCATGTGGAGTGACAATGCCCGCTTGCGAGCAAGCACCTCTGACGCGCGAGATTGGCCGATCAGGGATGCCAGATCAGCGCGTGTGCGACCTTCAGCCTCCATTGCCGCCTCGATCGCTTCCACCGGGTCCAGTTTGTCGACCGGCCAACGCTTGCGCTCATACTCATCGACCAGCGTTGCCAGCACATCAAGGCGGTCCTCATCGGCGCTGCCTGCTTCCGCATTCCAGAGCGTCCGGATTTCATCGACCGCCGCCCGATGGTCGTCATCGTTTTTGATGGGTCTGATATCCATGTGCCTATCCTTCAAAATTGATCGACGGTTGCGGCGTCAATGCGATCATATTCGGCGTGCGTGCCGATAAACTTGATGAAAGCGATGCCCCGCCGAAAGTGGAAAGCGACAACCATTCTGTGATCGCCGCCCGCCACTTCGAACCGGACCCGCTCAGCCGTCACCGTCTTTGCTTTCGAAAAGTCGGCAACGACCTCGCCCGTTGAAGTCCACGCCGCATTTTCTGCTACCTCAAGCCAGTGCGTCAACGACGCGCGGGTCAGGGGATGCTTCGCGAAATAAGCCACGATGTTTTTGCGGGCGATGATCCTCATGGACAGCTTATGTCATTTCCCAATTTGGGAATCAAGCAATATCTTCCCAAATTGGGAAGCGCGCAAACGCCCGCCGGGCGACCTTGGATCGTCGGCGAACCTCAACCAGCTTCGAAGTGGCCGATCAAATAATCAGACCGGGCCGCACATAATGCAATCCTTATGTGGGTTCCGATGAGGGAACGAATATCGCTCAGCCCCGAAAAGGGGCGGGATATCAATGCGTTATGGAAGAAAAATGGAGGAGAGTGAGGGATTCGAACCCTCGGTACCGTTGCCGGCACTTCGCATTTCGAGTGCGACGCTTTCGACCACTCAGCCAACTCTCCTCGCTGAGAGGAGACGCCCCTAGCGGCGGTCCGCGATTCTTGCAAGCCTCTCGTCGCAGAATCGCACCGTGCGGTGTCCCGCATGGGAGGAATATTCGAACCGGCGCCAGTGGACGCCCGCAGGTCGTGCCACTAGGTTGCGAGGCCCGGATATTTCAGGAGCCTCCGATGACCGATCAGAACGACTATGTGCCGCCCAAGATCTGGACCTGGGACAAGGACAGCGGCGGGCGCTTCGCCAACATCAACCGGCCCGTCGCGGGACCGACGCACGACCGGGACCTGCCGGTCGGCAAGCATCCGCTCCAGCTCTATTCGCTGGGCACGCCGAACGGCGTGAAGGTCACGGTGATGTTGGAGGAGTTGCTCGCCGCGGGTCATGCGGGCGCCGAATATGACGCGTGGCTGATCCGCATCAACGAAGGCGACCAGTTTTCCAGCGGCTTCGTCGCCGCCAACCCCAACAGCAAGATTCCCGCGCTCGTCGACCGCAGCGGCGCCGAACCGATCCGCGTGTTCGAATCGGGCGCGATCCTGATCCATCTGGCCGAGAAATTCGGCGCCTTCCTGCCTACCGAACCCGCGAAGCGCGCCGAGGCGCTGTCGTGGCTGATGTGGCAGATGGGCAGCGCGCCGTTCCTTGGCGGCGGTTTCGGGCATTTCTATGCCTATGCGCCCGTCAAGCTGGAATATCCGATCAACCGCTATGCGATGGAAGTGAAGCGCCAGATGGACGTGCTCGACCGGCGGCTTGCGGACAGCGAATATGTCGCGGGCGCGGACTATACGATCGCCGACATGGCGATCTGGCCCTGGTACGGCGCGCTCGCCAAGGGGCTGGTCTATGACGCGGGCGAGTTCCTGCAAGTACAGGAATATCGCAATGTCCAGCGCTGGACCGACCAGGTCGCGGCGCGCCCGGCGGTGAAGCGCGGACGCATGGTCAACCGCGTCACGGGCGATCCCGCGAGCCAGCTTCACGAGCGCCACGACGCGTCGGATTTCGATTTGCGCACCCAGGACAGGCTGGAGGCGGAGCAGGGCGCTTAGGTTTCGGGTCGCAACTTACCTTTACGTAAAGGTGAACGCTGATTATAGCGGCGTCAGAGTCCCAAGGGAGAATTGTCATGGACATGGAGTTCAGCCCCGAAGATCTCGCCTTCCAGAAGGAAGTGCGCGACTTCATCGCCGAAAATTACCCCGATCACCTGCGCGGCAAGCAGGATGAAGGGGAGGAGCTTTCCAAGGAGGACTACCTCGCCTGGCACAAGATTCTCTATAAGAAGGGCTGGGTCGCGCCGGCCTGGCCCGTCGAATATGGCGGCACGGGCTGGACCCCGACGCAGCGCTTCATTTTTTCCGAAGAGATTGCGCGCGCCGATTGCGTCCGCCTGCTGCCCTTCGGCCTGGCGATGGTCGGTCCCGTCATCTATACCTTCGGGACACCGGAGCAGAAGGCGCGCTTCCTTCCCCGCATCCTGTCGGGCGAGGACTGGTGGTGCCAGGGCTATTCGGAGCCGGGCGCGGGTTCGGACCTCGCCTCGCTGCGCACGGCCGCCGTGCGGGACGGCGACCATTATGTCGTGAATGGACAAAAGACCTGGACGACCATGGCGCAGCACGCCGACTGGGGCTTCTTCCTCGTCCGCACCGACAAGGACGCCAAGCCGCAGGAGGGCATCTCCTTCCTGCTGATCGACATGAAGTCGCCGGGCATCACCGTCCGCCCGATCATCACGCTGGGCGGCGAGCATGAAGTGAACGAAGTCTTCCTCGAGGATGTCCGCGTCCCCGTCGAACAGCGGGTCTATGAAGAGAATAAGGGCTGGACCTGCGCCAAGTTCCTGCTGGCGCACGAACGCACGGGCATCGCGGGCGTCGCCTCGTCCAAGCGCGGGGTCGAGCGCGTCAAGGCGATCGCCCGGACCGAGCTGGACGGCGACCGGCCGCTGATCGCCAACCCCTTCTTCAAGCGCAAGCTCGCCGAGCTGGAAATCGACCTGACGGCGCTGGAATTCACGGAATTGCGCAGCCTTGCCGGTCCCAATGCCGGGAAAGGACCGGGTCCCGAATCGAGCCTGCTCAAGATCAAGGGTTCGGAAATCCAGCAGCGGCTGACCGAACTGACGCTGGAAGCGGTCGGCCATTATGGCGCGCCCTATTTCCGCGGTTTCGGCGCCAACGACCTTGGGGGCGACAATGAGCATCCGATCGGTCCCGATTATGCCCATCGCGCCGCGCCGACCTATTTCAACATGCGCAAGACCACCATCTATGGCGGATCGAACGAGATTCAGCGCGGCATCATCGCCAAGATGGTGCTGGGATTGTGACAGCGTCGCCCCCGCGAAGGCGGGGGCCGTTGGAGGCTGGTCCTCCCGGCCAGTTGTAAACCTATAGCGGCCCCCGCCTTCGCGGGGGCGACAGGAATAGTAAAATGGATTTCACCTACACCGAAACGCAGGACATGATCCGCGATACGCTGTCGCGCTTTCTTGCCGACACCTATGATTTCGAAACACGCCAGAAGTTCATCAATTCGGACGCCGGCCGCGACCCCGCCATCTGGACGGCGCTGGCCCAGGAACTGGGGATGCTCGGCGCCTCCTTTTCAGAGGAGCAGGGCGGCCTGGGCGGCGGCGCGCTCGAAAACGCGATCATCATGGAGGAACTGGGCAAGGTCCTCGCGGTCGAGCCTTATCTGCCGACCGTCGTCATCGCGGGCGGCGCGCTGAAGGCCGTCGGCGGCGCGCAGGCGAAGGCGCTGATCCCGGACATCATCGCGGGGGGCGCGATCGTCGCCTTCGCCTATGCCGAACCGCAGGGCCGCTATGACCTCGCCAATCTGCGCACCACGGCGAAGAAGGACGGTGCGGGCTATGTGCTCAGCGGCCACAAGGGCGTCGTCTATGCCGCGCCCTGGGCGACGCATCTGCTCGTCACCGCGCGCACCGGCGGCGGCCAGCGCGACCGGGACGGCGTGTCGCTGTTCCTGATCGACGCCAATCTTCCGGGCATCGTCCGCCGCGACTATCCGACCGTCGACGGCAGCCGTGCGTCGGAGATTTATTTCGAGAATGTCGCGATCCCTGGCGACGCCTTGCTCGGCGGCGAAGGCGCGGCGCTGCCGCTGATCGAACGGATCGTCGACGAGGCGACTGTCGCCGTCTGTGCCGAGGCGACCGGCGTGATGCAGAAACTGCACGAAGGCACGCTGGAATATACGCAGCAGCGCAAGCAGTTCGGCGTGCCGATCGCGAAGTTCCAGGTGCTTCAGCACCGCATGGTCGACATGTTCATGGAAGTCGAGCAGGCGCGCTCGATGACGATCATGGGTGTGCTCAAGCTGGACCTGCCTGAAAACGAGCGCATGGCCGCCGTGTCCGCCGCAAAGGCGAAAATCAGCCGCGGCGCCAAGTTCGTCGGCCAGAACGCGATCCAGACCCATGGCGGCATCGGCATCACGCAGGAACTGGCGATCGGCCATTATTTCAAGCGCGCGACGATGATCGAGGGGCAGTTCGGCAGCGCCGACCATCACCTCGACCGCTATGAGCGGCTGACCCTGGCGGACTGACCGAAGGGCAGGCGAGGTTCTCCGGCGAACGCCGGGGACGCCCGCCCGCGCGGACGTACACGGTTTTGCTCCCTCCCTGGCGCGACTTGCGCCTGCGGCCGCCCTATGAGACAAGGGTCCGGGCCGCTGGGTAGGGATGACATGCGCGATAGCGTCGCGGGAGACGGTTCCGTCGAGGGCTGGACCGACAGGTTGCGTGACCTGTCGCCGGCCTATTTCGGTCTGGTCATGGCGACGGGGATCGTCTCGCTCGCCGCCTTCATGATGGAGCACCGCCTCGTCGCCACCACGATGTTCTATCTGAACATCGGGCAGTACGCTGTTCTTTCGGCGCTCTATCTGCTGAGGCTCTGGCGCTTTCCCGGCCGCTTCTTCGGCGATATGTTCACGCACGCGGTGGGACCGGGCTATTTCACCTCCATCGCCGGCACCGGCATCCTGGCCAGCCAGTTTCTGATCCTGAGAGAAAATGTGGCGGTCGGCGCGGCCTTCTGGGGCGTCGCGGTTCTGCTATGGCTTTGCCTGACATATGCCATTTTCACGGCCTTGACGATCAAGCGCGACAAGCCCAGCCTCGACAAGGGCATAAACGGGGCCTGGCTGCTGGCCGTGGTGGCGACACAGGCCCTGTCCGTTTCCAGCGCCCTGCTCGCGGCCCGGATCGGCCAGCCCTATCGGTTGGAATTCAACCTCCTCGCCCTGTCGATGTGGCTGTGGGGCGGCATGCTCTACATCTGGATGATGTCGCTGATCTTTTACCGCTACGCCTTCTTCCAATTCTCGCCGGGCGATCTGGCGCCGCCTTACTGGATCAACATGGGCGCGATGGCCATCTCGACGCTGGCCGGTTCGCTGCTGATCCTGAATGCGCCGCAGGCTCCCTTTCTGACTTCCCTGCTTCCGTTCCTGAAGGGCTTCACGCTCTTTTATTGGGCGACCGGGACCTGGTGGATACCGATGCTGGTGGTGCTGGGCATCTGGCGCCATGGCTTCGAGCGCTTTCCCTTCCGCTACGACCCGCTCTATTGGGGCGCGGTCTTTCCGCTCGGCATGTATGCGGCCTGCACCTGGCAGATGAGCCGCGCCATGGAGTTCGACTTCCTGTCGGGCCTTCCGCGGGCGTTTCTCTATATCGCCTTCGCGGCGTGGAGCGTGACCTTCGTCGGAATGCTGCGCGCGCTGTTCCGTATCCGCGGCGCCCGATCCTGAACATTCCGTCACGGACGGCGGGCGGCTAAATCCCTTCGCTTGCCAGCAAGGCCCGCAATCGCCGAAAGGCCTGCTCGTCATTTGCGGGGCGTCCGTTGAACAGGAGCACGGCGACCCGGTCGTCCTTGCGCACGACCATCGTGAAGGCGCCTTCGATCGCGCCGAAATGGCTCAGCGTCCCATCCGGCCAGACGCGCCAGCCCAGCCCGTAATAATCCTTGTCCGGCTGCGCGTAAGGCGGCCGCTCCGTCACGTGCGCGTCGAGCGGTCCCGCCGCGAACCGCCAGTAGTCGCCCGCCGTCCCGACCCAGCCACCGCCCGGTCCCAGCGCCGGATAGGCGGTTTGCGGCCAAGTGCCGGAATGGAGGACCGTAGGCTGGCCGTCGTACAGCAGCTTGGCACCGCGCGACGCCAGTACTTCCCGTTCCACATATTGCGCATAAGACTGGCCGGTCCGCTGTTCGATGATGTGGCCCAGCCAGCAATAGCCGATGTTGGAATAGGCATAGCGGGTTCCGGGACGGAACTGCGCGGGCGGCAACCGCTTCGCGATGTCCATGCAGTCATAAGGCGGCGAAACGCCGATGTCCGTCACTGTTGCGGGATTTCCGATGGGATCGCCCGCGATGCTTCTGTCCCATCCCCCGCTGTGCTGAAGCAGATGGCGCACGGTGATGCCGGGTCCCGCCTCGGGCACGGGCGTATCCAGCGAAATGCGCTTTTCGTCCACCAGCCGCAGCACGGCCGCCGCCGTCACCGGCTTGGCGAGGCTCGCCAGGCGAAAGCGGTCGTCGGTCCGCATGGTGCGATCGGGCGCGGCCTTGCCGACCGCCAACAGGGTCGGCGGCGAACCGATCCGACCATAGGCCGCAACGCCGCCGCCGATCCCCTCGTCGCGCAGGAACAGCGCAAGCCGGTCGGAGAAGGATTCCCGCGATGCGAAGGATATCGCCAGGACAAGCATGAAAAGGAGCAACGAGACGGCAAGCAGCCAATGCCTCGACAAGCTTTCGGTCAGAGCGTGGCGGCGTCGTTCGATGTCTTCGTCTCCCCGCCCGGCGGCGGACAGGGTGGGATTCGAACCCACGGTGAGCTTGCACCCACGGCGGTTTTCAAGACCGCTGCCTTAAACCACTCGGCCACCTGTCCAACATCGTCGCCATAGCGTGCATCGGCGGGGCGGCAAGCGAAACATGGAGGGCCGCGATCCGCCGCGCCGATGACTCGCTTTGTCCTTCGGCAGGCTGGTCATCGGGCGTGCATCTGTGCAAGACAGCCTCTATGGGAGGGATCATGCACGCTGGAAGTTTCAGAATCGGACGTCTTTTTTCCTTTGCAAGCGTCCTCTTGTCCGCCTGGGCGCTGACGGCCTCGGCGCCGTTGCACGCGCAAAGCGGGGACGCGGGTTTCGATAGCTATGTCCAGTCGCTGTGGCCGAAGGCCGAGGCGCGCGGCGTGTCGCGCGCGACCTTCGACCGGGTGACGGCGGGGCTGCGCTACAACCCGCGCGTCGTCGCGCTCGACCGCGACAATCTGGGCACGCCGCCGAGTGCGAACGCGCCCATTCCACCCTTTGCCCCCTATAAGGCCCGGCATGTCGACGCTCCGCGCATCAATGGCGGGCGCCGCGTGCACGACAGGCTGCTGCCGCTGCTCGCGCGGATCGAGCAGCGCACGGGCGTTCCGACCAGCATCATGATCGCCATCTATGGCCATGAGACCGCCTATGGTCAGGTGACAGGCAATTTCGATTTGCCGGAGGCGCTGGCGACGCTCGCCTATGAAGGCCGCCGCCGCAGCCTGTTCGAACCCGAATTGCTGGCGACGATGGTGATGGTCGAGCAGGGCGTGCCGCGCGACGTCCTGAAGGGAAGCTGGGCGGGGGCGTTCGGCTATCCGCAATTCCTGCCCTCGGTCTATCTGCAAGTCGCCGAGGACGGCGACGGCGACGGTGTCGCGCGCATCTGGTCGAGCGAGGCCGACGCGATCGAATCGATCGGCGCCTATCTGCGCCGTGCGGGATGGCGCGCGGGACAGCCGTGGGGCGTGGCCGTGCGCGTGCCCGACAGCTTCAACCGCGCCGCCGTCGCCGGGCGCCTCGCGCCGGCGCGCTGTCCCCGCGTGTTCGAGCGGCACAGCCGCTGGCGCTCGATCGCGGAGTGGCGCGCCGACGGTATCGTGCCGGTCGGCGGACGCTGGCCCGACGGCCAGGTCCAGGCCACGCTGCTGGAACCCGATGGTCCCGGCAGGACGGCCTATTTGCTGACGGGTAATTATCGTGCGATATTGGACTATAATTGTTCCAACTTTTACGCACTGTCTGTGGGGTTGCTGGCCGATGAGATCGATCGTTAGGAACGGAGGGCTGCTCACCGGCGCGGCGCTACTGCTGGCCGGTTGCGGCAGTTTCGACGGTAAGCGCGATGGCGGTCCGGCGGCGAGTCAGGCGCCCGCGCCCGCCGCACCGGCTGGGGCCGCCGATACGCCTGTGAAGCTCGGCGCTCCGTTCACGATCGGCGCGGTCACTTATGCGCCCGCCGACATCCCCGATTATGACGATGTCGGCTATGCGAGCTGGTATGGCGACGAAGCCGCGGGGCGGCCGACCGCCAATGGCGAGACTTTCGACCCCGACGCGATCAGTGCCGCGCACAAGACGCTGCCGCTGCCGAGCTATGTGGAAGTGACGGCGCTCGACACGGGACGCACGATATTGGTCCGCGTCAACGATCGCGGGCCGATGGTCAACGACAGGCTGATCGACCTGTCGCGCGGCGCGGCCGAGCAGCTTGGCCTTGGCGGCGGAGTCGCGGCGGTGCGCGTGCGCCGCACCAATCCGCCCATGGCCGAGCGGGCGCAATTGCGCGCCGGTCGCGCGGTTCCCGAACGGATCGCCACGCCCGATTCGCTGCTCGCCATCCTCCGCACCAAGGCAAGGGCGCTTCCCGTGCCCGCCAATACGCCGGCGGCCGCGGCGACGGCCGCAGATGTCCCGCCCGCCGCGACGCCTTCCTCCAGCGGCGACGAACGCCTCATCGTCGAAAATCCCGATGTCGAACCGGCGCCTGCACCCGCCGCCGCAGCGAAGCCCGCGCCTGCCGCCGCCGTCTATGTCGTTCAGGTCGCCGCCTTCAGCACCGAGGCGCGCGCCAAGGCGGCCGCCACGGCCACCGGCGGCGTGGTCAGCCGGGCAGGCAATCTGTGGCGCGTTCGCATCGGTCCCTTCGCGAGCCAGCCCGAGGCACAGGCCGCGCTGGCCAAGGCGAAGGGCAAGGGCTTCCGCGACGCGGTGGTCATGCGCGACCGCTGACCGCCGCGGCATGTCCGGACTTCCATCAGTCCTGAAGAGCGGTGGTGCACTGCTGGCCGCGCTGGCCGTTGCCGCCGCGCTGCCCGCCGTTTCGGCGAGCGGCGACGCGCCGAAAGCCGTGGCCGTCAGCCGCCCGCTCTATGTCACAGGGGCGCCGATCGTGATGCTGAAGGATCTCGATTCGGGCGCGATCCTCTTTTCGCGCGGCGCCGACAAGCGCTTTGCGCCCGCTTCCATGGCCAAGGTGATGGCCGCCTATGTCGTCCTCGACCTGCTGGACAGGGGGGATTTGTCGCGCGACAAGCAATTCACCATGACCGAGGCGGTCTGGAAGAAATGGAACCGCTCGAACGGCGGGTCGAGCATGTTCCTGCGTGTCGGCGAGAAGGTTTCCGTCGACGAACTGCTGAAGGGACTGATCACCGTTTCGGGCAATGACGCCGCCGCGCTGCTCGCCGTCGGCATCGACGGCAGCGAAGAAGCTTTCGTCAAGCGAATGAACCGTATAGCGTCGGATATTGGTATGACGTCGAGCCGTTTCGGAACGCCCAGCGGCTGGCCGGACGGCGGCGTAACGAAAGTCAGCGCCGCCGATCTCATCACGCTCGCCGACCGGCTGATCCGCGACCACCCGGACGGCTATGCCCGCTATTTCGCGATTCCCAGCCTGCGGCACGGCAAGGCGCCCGACGGCACGCCGATCGTCCAGCCGAACCGCAACCCCATTCTCGGCAGTTTCGCGGGCGCCGACGGGCTGAAGACGGGCCACACCGCCGAAGCGGGCTATTGCTTCCTGGGATCGGCGAAGCGCGGCGGCCGGCGCCTTGTCATGGTGGTCGCGGGCATGGGCAGCGAAAAGGCGCGGCGCGACGAAGCGATACGCCTGATGCGCTGGGGTTTCGAGCAGTGGGAGGCGCGCGAACTGGTCCCCGCAGGCGTCAGCCTGGGCCGCATCGACGTGGGGGAGGGGCAGGCTCCGGCTGTGGCCGCCGAAACCGGAACATCGGTGCGGATGACCGTGCCAAGGGGCTATGCGGGCGGCTACCGCGCCGTCATGCGCACGCATGCGCCGCTCAGCGCCCCCGTCGCGCGCGGGGCGCGCATTGCCGAACTGGTGATTGCGCCCGATGGCCTGCCGCCGCAAAGGACGCCGCTGCTCGCCGCCGCCGACGTGGCCGAAGGCGGCTGGTGGTCGCGCGCGCGGACCGGCTTCTACCGGCTGACGGGCCGGTGAGCGGGCGTTTCATCACGCTGGAGGGCGGGGAAGGGTCCGGCAAGTCGACGCAGATTCGCGCGCTCGCCGCCGCGCTGGCCGCGCGCGGTGTCGAGGTCGTCGTGACGCGCGAACCGGGCGGTAGCGCGGGCGCGGAGGCGATCCGGGCGCTGCTGCTCGAAGGCAACGCCGATCGCTGGGACGCGCGCAGCGAGGCCCTGCTCTTCGCCGCCGCGCGCGCCGATCATGTCGCGCGGACGATCCGCCCGGCGCTGGCGCGCGGCGCGTGGGTGCTGTGCGACCGCTTCGTCGACAGCTCGCGCGCCTATCAGGGCGGCGGCGGCGGCATCACGGATGCCGACATCATGGCGCTGCACGGCTTTGGATCGCTGGGGTTGTTGCCCGATCGCACCTTCCTGCTGGCCGTCAGCGCGGAAGAGGCCGCGCGGCGGCTCGCGGTCCGCGACGCCGGGGGCAGCGACCGCATGGGCAGCAAGCCCGCCGATTATCAGGCCCGCCTCGCCGCCCGCTTCGCCGAAATGGCGGCGGCGGAACCCGGGCGCTGGCGCGTCATCGACGCCGATGCGCCCGCCGAGGCGATCACGGCGCGGCTGCTGGGCGAGTTGGAGGACTGGCTGTGAAGGGGCAGGGCGCCATGATCGGCCACGACAAGGCGGAAAGCGCCTTTCTGGAGGCGTGGCAGGGCGGACGTCTGCATCATGCCTGGCTGCTCGCCGGGCCGCAGGGGATGGGCAAGGCGGCCTTTGCGTCGCGTGTCGCGCGTTTCCTCGTCACGCACGGGCGCGCGGGAAGCGGCGAGGCGGCGAGGCTGGACGATCCCGGCGATGCCGCCGCGGCCAAGCTGGTCGATGCCGGCAACCATCCCGAAATCCTCCATCTGACGCGGCAGGCAAAGGACAAGAGTCCAAGGGACAAGGGGGACCTCGCCCGCAACATCACCATCGACCAGATACGCCAGATGATCCGCCGCCTGCACCTGTCGCTGTCGCTGGGGGCGTGGCGCGTCGTCATCATCGACGCCGTCGACGATCTGGAAGGCGACGGCGCGAACGCGCTGCTCAAGACGCTGGAGGAGCCGCCCGCGCAGACGATCTTCCTGCTCGTCAGCCATTCGCCGGGCCGCTTGCTGCCGACGATCCGGTCGCGGTGCAGAATGCTGCGTTTTCAGCCGGTTGATCGTGACGTCATGACAGCGTGGCTGCACGATATGCGATCGATGCTCGACGCGGCGGAGGTGCGTGCGATCGTCGCCGCGTCGGGCGGCGTGCCCGGCAAGGCGCTGGCGCTGATCGACAGCGACGTCGCGGCGATGGAGAAGAAACTGCTCGCCATCGCGGCGAGCGGCGATCCCGACAACCGCCTGCGCGAAGCGCTCGCGCGCGAGGTCGGGGGCACGAGCAACCGGGCGCGGCTGGAACTCGCCATCGACATCGTGCCGGGCCTGCTCGCGCAGCTCGCGCGCGAACGGCCCGTGGCGCAGATCGCGCCGGTCCTCGCACAGTGGGACCGCGTCCAGCGCACGGTTCGCGACGCGATCCGCGGGTCCTATGACGGAACGATGGTCGGCTTCGAGATCGGCAACTGCCTTGCCGAGTTGGCGCCCGGACGATGATCGTCGCCTTCGCGGGGGCGACGAATGCTTCCCCTCGCGCCCGCCAGCGGCTAAGGCGCGCGCATGTCAGAGCCTTTCTATATCACCACCGCCATCAGCTATCCGAACGGCCGACCGCATATCGGCCACGCCTATGAGGCCATTGCGACCGACGTGATGGCGCGGTTCCAGCGTGCGCGCGGGCGCGACGTACGGCTTGTCACCGGCACCGACGAGCATGGGTTGAAGATGTTCCAGACCGCGCGCGGGCAGGGGCGCGAGACGATCGATCTTGCCGAGGAAATGTCCGGATATTTCCGTGAGATGTACGGCAAACTGAATATCAGCTATGACTATTTCATGCGCACGTCCGATCCGGCGCACCACCGGGCGTCGCAGGCGATCTGGCAGGCGATGGAAGCCAATGGCGACCTGTACCTCGACCGTTATGAAGGCTGGTATTCGGTCCGCGACGAGGCTTTCTACGACGAAAGCGAACTGACCCAAGGGGAAGGGGGAGTCCGCCTGTCGCCGCAGGGCACGCCGGTCGAGTGGACCGTAGAGGAAAGCTGGTTCTTCCGCCTGTCGAACTATCAGGACAAGTTGCTCGCGCTTTACGCGGAACAGCCCGATTTCATCCGTCCCGAAAGCCGCCGCAACGAAGTGCTGCGCTTTGTCGAGGGCGGTCTCAAGGACCTCAGCGTCTCGCGCACCAGTTTCGACTGGGGCGTGCCGGTGCCGGGGTCGCCGGGGCATGTCATGTATGTGTGGGTCGATGCGCTGACGACCTATTTGTCGGGACTTGGCTATCCCTACGCGGGCAGCGATTTCGACCGTTTCTGGCCCGCGAACATCCATATGATCGGCAAGGATATCGTGCGTTTTCATACGGTTTACTGGCCGGCCTTCCTGATGAGCGCGAACCTGCCGCTGCCGAAACAGATATTCGGTCACGGCTTCCTGCTCAATCGCGGCGAGAAGATGTCGAAGTCGCTCGGCAATGTCGTCGACCCGATGGAACTGGCCGAACGGTTCGGCGTCGATGCGCTGCGCTATTATCTGCTGCGCGAAGTCAGTTTCGGGCAGGACGGCAGCTATTCGGCCGAGGCGATCGTCCGCACCGCCAACGCCGATCTGGCGAACAGCTTCGGCAATCTGGCCCAGCGTAGTTTATCGATGATTTTCAAGAATCTGAACGGCGAACTGTCCTGTGATTATCAGCCCGCGAAAGAGGATGACGAATTGCTGGTCGATGTGCTCGCGATGGCGCGGGAGCGGTTGCCGGGCGAATTCGAGCAGCTGGCTTTCTCGATCGGCATAGAGGATTGGCTGCGCGCCGTCTTCGCCTGCAACCAATATGTCGATGCGCAGGCGCCCTGGGCGCTGCGCAAGACCGACCCGGAACGGATGCGCGCGGTGCTGATGACGCTGTTCCAGGCGGTGCGGACGCTGGCGATCGCGATCCGGCCCGTCGTGCCGGAAGCGGCCGACAAGCTGCTCGACCAGATGGGCATCGCCGCCGATGCGCGCGATTTCGCGGCGCTGGGCGATGCAGGCTGGTTCGCGAAGCTGGCCGCAAGCGGTTTTGCTGTCGGACAGCCCGTGCCGATCTTCCCGCGCCTCGAACTACCGGAAGGGGAAGAAGGGGAGGCGTGATGCTGGTCGATTCGCATTGCCACCTCAATTACAAGGGACTTGCCGAGCAGCAGGAGGCGGTGCTGGAACGCGCGCGGGCGCGCGGCGTCACGGCGATGCTCAACATCGCCACGCGCGAAAGCGAATGGGATTACGTGCTCGCCGCCGCCGAGCGGCACGGGGATGTGTGGGCGAGCGTCGGCATCCATCCGCACGACGCCGACCATCATCCCGATGTCGATACGGCGAAGCTCGTCCAGCGCGCCGCGCATCCCCGCGTCATCGGCATCGGCGAGACGGGTCTCGACTATTATTACGACAAGAGCGACCGGGCGCGGCAGCAGGACAGCTTCCGCCGTCACATCCACGCGTCGCAGCAGACGGGCCTCCCGGTCATCGTCCATACCCGCGATGCGGAGGCGGATACGCTCGCGCTGCTGGGCGAGGAAATGGGCAGGGCGGCCTTTCCGGGCGTGATCCATTGCTTCACCGCGAGCGACGATTTCGCGCGCAAGGCCCTGGATCTCGGGCTTTATATCTCGATCTCGGGCATCGTGACGTTCCGGAACGCCGCCGATCTGCAGGCGACCGCCAAATGGTTGCCGCCGGACCGCCTGCTGGTCGAGACCGACGCCCCCTTCCTTGCCCCCGTCCCGCATCGCGGCAAGACCGGCGAGCCGGCGTTCGTCGCCGATACGCTGGCCTTTCTCGCCGCGCTGCGCGGGGAGGATCGCGATGCGCTGGGTCGTGTGACGGCGGATAATTTCTATCGTCTTTTCAACAAGGCCGCGCCATGATGTCAGGCGCGACATGAAGATACGCATATTGGGGTGCGGGACCTCTTCGGGCGTGCCGCGCATCGGCGGCGACTGGGGGCAGTGCGATCCCGACAACCCCCGCAATCTGCGCAGCCGGGCGTCGATCCTCGTTTCGCTGGGCGGCTATCGGCTGCTGGTCGACACCAGTCCCGACATGCGGCTGCAACTGCTCGACGCGGATATCGGCGAAGTCGATGCGGTGATCTGGACGCACGAGCACGCC
>PHEM01000427.1 GCA_002842935.1 Alphaproteobacteria bacterium HGW-Alphaproteobacteria-13
TACGCTATCTCATGCCCTTTTTTCCAATGAACGACTTCCGCTACATTTGGACGATCATGATCGCGCCCTGCGTGCTCGTTCCGCTGGCCGTCGACGCCTGCCGGCAACGCAACCTGCCCATGCTCTCGTATATCGGCTACGGAGCCATGTCCGCCTCCATCCTCGTCAGCGTGTTATTCTGCCTATCGATGCAGTTTTAAAGGAACGCTTTATTTAAAGCGCCATCTTCTACTCTGAACCCTCAGTGACTTCCTCCTTAATACTCACCTTGTCGGTGTTGTAAAGCTCCTCGGCGGGCTGGCCGGTGCGCAAGTTTGGTGTTTGCAACGCCAGCATGGTGACGCCCAGAAGTCCGGCTGATGCCACCGCTGCGCCACCAATCACCACGCCCTTCTTGAAGCGGACGATACGGCGTTTGGGTTCGGCGCGCATGTGGAGCTTGTCTTGGGCTTCCGTCATTTGCGCGCCTCCGTTCCGTCGGTTCGCGAGATGCGCACCACCTGTTGTGGTTTGGTGCCCAGCCGCAATTCGGCGGCAGCGAACAGGCGGTCGATGATGTAATAATTACTGCGCATGCGGTAGTTAACGAGTTCGCTGCCGCCGTCCGTGCCCACCACAAACAGCGGCGGGGCTTCGCCCTGATCGATACGACGCGGGAACTCGATATAGACCTTCTGGCCGTCGTCGAAGGCGCGCACCGGCTTCCATGGTGGATTGTCGCCGGATATCCGATAGCGGAAGCGGATGTTTTCCAGCGCCAGGTTGGAGGCGACCGGCAACGCCGCCTCGGCCACCGCGTTCTGGCGGCGCAACGTGGTCAGTTGATCGGATGCATAGGTCCAGGAGATCGCCGCCATGGCGGTTTTCTCGGTGCTGTCCAATTGCAGATGATAACTGCGACGATCCGTGGTGATGACGAGATTGGTCGTCAGCCCCGGCGCGAAGGGTTTGACCAGCACATGGGTGCGCTGATTGTCACCCGCGCCGCTCAGCGTGTCGCCAATCACCCAGCGCACCGTGTCGCCGGCAGACACCGAGGTCAGCTTTTCGCCCGGCTGAAGCGTGATGTCGCTGACCCGCTCGGGCGCGGCATAGAGGCGATAGAGCGCGCCTTCCGCATAGGGATAAACCTGGATGGCGTTGATATAGCCGTGCCTTGTCGGCTCCTGCGTCGCCGCCTTGTTGGCGTCCTCAACGCGCTCGGTCGGCGGACGCCCGTCTTTTTCAACAATGTCCTCCTCGACCTTGCCGGGTTCGGGCATGAGTTGGCCGGGCAGCGGCAGCACCTTTGGCACCTCGACGATCTGGATGGGCTTCAACGGTTCCTTCTCGATTGCCGCCGGTTTGAAGTCATCGGCATCATAGGAAATTGTCGGCGGTAATTGCCGGGTGGCGCAGGCCGATAGGGCCAATGCGGATACGGATATCAAAGCCAAGTGTTTCATTTTTCGGGTTCCATTTTATGGTTTTTTTGGGGATTGACCGCGTCGAGTTCGCGCGACCAGTCGACGGCGCTGACGAACAGGCCGAGCGGGTTTTTGCGCAATTGCTCGGCGGTGCGCGGCGGCTGGATGATGGTGGTCAGGATCGCGGTCCAGCGCTCCGTGCGGGCGAGGCTGCCGCGCTCGAACACCTGCTCGGTCCATTTGACCTGGAACGAGGTATTGGAGGCCCGCACGACGCTCGTCACCTGCACGCTGACACTGCGGGTGCCGATCTGACCAAAGGGATCGTTGACCTTGGCGTACTCGTTCAAAAACAACACCGCGCGGTCGGTGGCAAAGTCGTAAGCCGCCAGCCAGTTCTGGCGCACCAATACCGGATCGGTGGAAACGCCACGGACATGGGTGATGAAGCGGGCCAGGTGCCAGGCGATCTGGGCGTCGGCAGGCTGATAATTCTGGATGGCGGGCGCCACGGCGCGGGCCTCGCCGAATTTGTCCACCTCGACCACATAGGGTGTGACGCGGCTCTGCATCGACAGCCAGACCAGCGCGCCGGAGACCGCCGCCGACAGGGCGAAGCAGCCGAAAGCCATAAGCCGCCAGTTGCGCGCCTGTACACGGGAGGCGCCGATACGTTCGTCCCAGAGCTGCTCGGCTTTTTGGTAAGGGGTAACAGGTTCGGGTGTTTGCCCGTAGCGTTGGATCTGTCGCTTGAAGAACATAGCTAATCGTCCTTTTCGTTGATGGTAGGATTGGCGCCGCTGCCGGGCCGGTCACCGTCTTTGATCGCTTGTGTCACCGCATGGCGGCTGGCGCGGGCAGTTTGCTCGGAGCGGATCTGCTTGGCCCAGTTTGGGGCGGACGCAGCGCTATTATTTGTTGATGCAGAGGCAGCCTCGGACATGGAGGCGGTCGGCGTGCCGCCAGTGGATGTCCAGGCACCCCGGCGTCCAGCATCGGCGTTTTGTTTAAGCGAACCTGCCGCACGGCCAGCAGCAGAACGTGCGCCTTGCATGGCGGCACCACCGGCGGCACGGGCAACACC
>PHEM01000428.1:0-2488 GCA_002842935.1 Alphaproteobacteria bacterium HGW-Alphaproteobacteria-13
GTGGCCACCAGCGACGCCGCATTCCGGGGTGGGGCATGCCCCACCCCGGAATACACCATCGCCTACACCGGAAATTACACCACGAGCGCGGACGCTAACGCTTGCCAAGGTTTGGAGGATCGCCTAAAACAGGCATCGCGCAATCCCCGCCGGGCCCTTTTCGAAGGGTTTGGCGATGACAGAAACAGTTTTGATTACGGTCCGGCTTCCGCAAGCCTTGGCCGATGCCGCGCAGGCTGCGGCGAGCGCAAAACAGGTCTCCCGTTCCAACCTGCTGCGAATCGCGCTGGAGCATTTCCTCGGCACCATTTCGGGAACCTCGGAACAGGACCGGCGCCGGCAGTTCTCGTCCGAATATCTGTTCCTCGTTGCCGACCTCATTGTCCAGCGCCAGTACCCCGACGTTCATACCGCGCTGATCACCGAAGCCGAGGCGCGGATGGAGGCGGTCTGTGCCGCGTCCTGACACCTGGTCGGACCAGGCGCGGCCGGGCAAACTCCAGCACCATTCGGCGCGCGGAAGCATGCCGCGCAACGCCGGTGATTTCACCCGCGGCTCGCAGCTCATCACGCACGAATTCATGATGTGGTTCGCCTCGGCGAAGATGCCGCTGCTGGTGTGGTTTTTTACCTTCCTCGTGGCGCTTTCGATCGTCCTCGCGCTGCTGCTTCACGAGCACGAAGTGCAGATGATCCTGATGCGGATCTACGCCGCAGGATGGAGCTTCATGGAGTTTAATCCGCGCAAGATCCTCAACCTGACGCTACCCTCGGGCGAAGTAATCCCGGCGCCCGTTTCGATGATCGCCAGCCATCCCGATGTCGTGATCGCGTGGAACAAGCTGATGCGCGCGATTTGGGGTTCGCTGTTCATCTCGCTGTTCGTCGCTGTGCCGATCGCGGTGTGGTTCATCGACTTCTCGAAACGGCGCGGCAAGTCGATCCTCGAAGAGCGACACCAGCGCGGTGCCATGCTGGTTGATGGCACCCAGCTGGCCGAAGTCATCAACGCCCACAACCGCGATATGCTCGGGCTGGAAGTCGCCCAGCGGTTGCCCGGCCGAACGCTCCAGGATGTCCTCGCGATGCCGCTTATCGAGCGCAAGACTGCGGGCATCCACCACGCCTACTCGATGGCCGACGTGCCGTTCCCGTGGCGGACCGAGCAGGCCCACACGATCATGATCGGCTCGACCGGAACCGGCAAGACGACCCAGATGCGCGCCCTCATCGCGCAGATGCGTGTGCGGCGTGACCGGGCGGTAGTGTTCGACCTGACCGGAGCCTACGTCGAGGCGTTCTATAACCCCGAAACCGACACCATCCTCAACCCGATGGACGAGCGCTGTCCGAGTTGGTCGGTGTTCGCCGAAGCCAAAAATCACGCCGACTTCACCGGGATCGCCGCTGCCCTGCTTCCCGCCGACGGTGGCGGCGCAGAACCCTTCTGGATGCTGGCGGCGCGCACGCTGTTCGTCGAGACGTGCATCAAGCTCATCAAGCTCGGCGAGGCGACCAACCAGGCACTCGCTAGCCGGCTGATGATGGCCGACCTCAAGGAAGTCCATAAGCTCCTCGAACATACCGTCGCCGATCCGCTGACAGCGCCCGAGGCAGCCAAGATGGCAGAGTCCATTCGCGCCGTATTCAACACCAATGCCCAGGCGTTGCGGTTCCTGCCCGAAGGCAAGGAACCGTTCTCGATCTCCGATTGGATCCGCGCCGAAGACAAGCCGGGCGCCATTCTGTTCATCACCTCCTCGCACAACGAACTCGTGCTCAACCGGGCGCTGCTGTCGCTCTGGATGAACCTTGCGGTCCACACGCTGATGCGCCTGCCGCGCACCCGGGACCTGCGTACATGGTTCTTCTTCGACGAGGTCCATGCGCTGCACCGCCTGCCCGCGATCGAGGACGGCTTGCAAACCGCCCGCGGCTTTGGCGGGGCCTTCGTGCTCGGCATCCATTCCTTCGCCAAGCTGGCTGAGACCTATGGCAAGGAAGGAGCGCAGAACCTCGCCTCGCTCGCGCGAACCAAGCTGATTCTGGCGGCGGCCGACCGCGACACTGCCGAGCACTGCTCGGACTATATCGGCCACCGTGAAGTGCGGATGATGGATGAGGCCTACAGCTACGGCTATTCCAACATCCGCGACGCCGCGACGATCACCCCGCGTTCGGAAGTGCAGCCCCTCGTTCTGCCCGATGACATCATGAAGCTGCCTTCGCTGAGGGGCTTTCTCGTGTTCCCCGAAGGCTTCGATGCCGCCCGGATCAAACTCACCTACAGGGACTATCCCAGGGTGGCCGAAGGCTATGTTCTGCGCCAGCATGTTGAGCCCATCGAATTCAGGCGCGAACCGCAGGGTGATGACGGCGATGAGGCGGGCGGCCGCGAAACCAAGGACGAGCTCGAACTGGCCCGGGACACTGAGCCCGATGAGGCTCTGAGGCACGCCCGTGCGGTCACGCCGAAGCAGGAAGAACT
>PHEM01000428.1:2498-3188 GCA_002842935.1 Alphaproteobacteria bacterium HGW-Alphaproteobacteria-13
AACTGAACTCCCCTGCGTCACCGCCGATCGGTCCCAGCGATCTCCCGGCGTCGAGTTTGGGGCGTTCGATGATTGTCAGCCAGCAGATCGCTGGCGGTCCGTCCCAGCCCCATGCCCGCGATCTCGAGGCGGGACCGAAGCCGCTCCAGAAACCTGCAAAGACTGCGCCCCAGCGCCAGTCGCAAGCCGCCCGTGAGCTGGGCGAAGCGGTCGATGAACGGGGCCGTGATGGCCGAACGCGCGAGGGCGCAAAGGAAGCCGAACTGGATAGTCCCATCCCCGATGACGGACCGGAGATGTAGCCCATGCATTCCATCGCATCCGTCCGGTCGTCGAGCGGCGCAGCCGACTATTTCGCGAGCGACAATTACTATACGCCTGAGGAAAACGCGGAAGCTGGGGTCTGGGGCGGAGAGGGTGCGCGCGCACTCGGACTTGAGGGTCAGGTCGAGCGGGATCAGTTCGAGAGCATCCTCAATGGGCGCCTGCCCGATGGTGAGATGGTCGGACAGGTCGAAGGGCGACGCCTGGGTCTCGATCTCACCTTTTCGATGCCCAAGTCAGCCTCGATCCTGGCGCTCGTGAGCGGCGACAGGCGCATCCTCGATGCGCATCTTGCTGCCGTCAAATCGACCATGTCGCAGCTTGTCGAGAAGCGGTTCGCCGAGAGCCGCAACTACGAGCGCAGCC
>PHEM01000429.1 GCA_002842935.1 Alphaproteobacteria bacterium HGW-Alphaproteobacteria-13
GCAATGAAGCCGAGATCCTGCGCATAGACATCGATGTCGTTGGACGGTGGAAGCGCAAAGCCGATCTTGAACTTTCGCGGCATATAGGTCCGGCCATAGAAGGGCTCTTCCGGTTCGGACGAGGCGACCCGTTCATCTCCGTACCAGATTTCATGATAGGCGCGCGTCTTGGGGATGACGTGATCGCTTACGCGCTTCGCCATCGCCGCAACTTCGGCGTGAAAAAGCGAACTTTGGGGGTCGACGGTGCACATCACGCCGCGGCTGTCGTCGCCGCAAGCGGCAACCGTGTCCAGCAGGGTCTCGTGCAGACCGCGAATGATGGGGCGCAGGCTGTCTTTCAGAACCCAGTGAAACTGAAAGGTCTGCCGCGTCGTCAGCCTCAATGTCTCACCGCCATGCGCGCGCGCAAGCTCATCCATTTTCAGCCATTGCGCTGAAGTGCAGACGCCTCCCGGAAGCCGGACGCGGATCATGAACTGATAGGCCGGTTCGAGCTTCTGCCGCCGCCGTTCGTCTCTCAGATCGCGGTCGTCCTGCTGATAGATTCCGTGAAACTTCATCAGCTTCACGTCGTCCGGCGAGGGAACGGCCCCCGTTATCCTGTCCAGAAGTCCTTCGGCAATCGTACCCCGGAGATAGTCGCTCGCAGCCTTCATCCGCTCGTCGGCGCTCAAGCGGTCGAGAGATTGAGAAAGGTCGTGGCTGCGATCGACGGTGCTTGTGGTCATTGTATTGCCTCAATAGACATCGCGCTGATAGCGGTGATCCGATTGCAGGGAGCGGACATAGTCTTCGGCGGCATCGCGGCCGCTATGTCCCTCGGAAGCGACGATATCGATCAGCGCCTGGTGCACATCGGGTGCGAGATTGGCCGCGTCGCCGCACACATAGACATGAGCCCCCTCCTCCAGCCAGGAGAACACCTCGCGGGAGCGCTCCTTGAGCCGGTGCTGAACATAGGTTTTTTCGCTGCGATCGCGCGAAAACGCCACATCCATGCGCGTGAGCGTTCCGTCTTTCAGCCAGCCTTGCCATTCCGTCTGATAGAGGAAATCGGTGCGGAAATTTCGCTCGCCGAAGAACAGCCAGCTCCGGCCCGTGGCGCCGCGGGCTTCCCGCTCTTGAAGAAAGGCGCGATAGGGAGCAACGCCCGTGCCCGCGCCAATCATGATCGCGGGAACATCGTCGGCCGGCAGCCGGAAATGGGCGTTGCCCTGGATATAGACGGGCAAGAAATCGTCGGCTGCGACACGATCTGCAAGCAGGCTGGAGGCAACGCCTCCCCTCGGCTCTCCATGCAACTCGTAGCGCACGGGAGCGACCGTCAGATGAGCTTCGTCCGGCGCGGCAGCAAGGCTCGACGCCAGCGAATAGAGGCGAGGCTGGAGCGGGCGTAGTGCGCTCAACAGCCCTTGCGGCATGACATCGGAAACCGGGAAGCGGCGCACGATGTCGACGATATGATGTGTATGAAGAAAGACGGAACGTTCTCCGGCGCGGTCTTCGTTCTGAAGCGATTTGAGTTCCGCCGAGTTACTCAACATGGCCCAGTAGTCGAGGAAACGGGGGGTCGCGGCCGTTACCTCGAAACGATGCGTCAGCGCTTCGCCAAGGGTCGTGTGCGCCCCTTTGAACTCGACCGTCTCTTCGGGGGCGAGCGACAAGGCCTGAAGCAATGTTTCGACGACGGCGGGATCGTTCGACGCGGCAATGCCCAGCGCATCTCCCGGTTCGTAAGCGAGCCCCGAACCTTCGAGAGAGAATTCGATATGCCGCGTTTCCTTCGTCGATCCCCGGCCGACGATGACAATGTTTTCAAGCACCCTGGCCTGAAACAGATTTTTCTTGCTGTAGCTCGCGGCGGGAGATGCGGCAGGTGTTTCCGGTCGCGCGGTGGAAACGGAAACCGTACTCGCTTCCGCTGCCAGAAATTCGACTATCCTGTCCGTCCAGCTGGCGGCGGGCTCCTCGTAATCGACATCGCAATCGACGCGGGGCTCGATCCTAGTCGCGCCAAGCTCCTCGAAGCGGGCATCGAGCCGCTTTCCCGCCTGGCAGTAGAATTCGTAGGTGGAGTCGCCGAGCGCGAGGACCGCAAAGCGGGCACCATCGAGTTTCGGCGCCTTGCGGCTCTCCACAAACTCAAAAAATCCCACGGCAGGTTGCGGCGGGTCTCCTTCGCCATATGTGCTGACGATAATCAGGATATCCTCTTCCTGACCGAGTTGCCGAACCTTGTATTCGGCCATGTCGGTCAGTGTGTTCGCGACCCCTTTCGCCTGCAGAGCTTCGGAAAGGGCTTTTGCAAGGTCGGCGGCATTTCCGGTTTCCGTTCCATAGAGGATGGAAAGCTTGCGCGCCAATGCGGCCACAGGCTCCGTCGTACCGGCTTGCCTGGACGAAGCGAGGCCCGCCTCCAGTCCCGCGAAGTATCCGCTGAGCCAGCGGGCTTCTTCAGGCCCGATTGTCTGAAGCAATTCCTGA
>PHEM01000430.1 GCA_002842935.1 Alphaproteobacteria bacterium HGW-Alphaproteobacteria-13
ATGCGCTCCGCCGCCGCGCGCGCGGCCAGGCGGCGCGGCGACAGCAGCCATACCGCCTCCCGGCACCACGGCTGATCGAGCAGCGCGGGCGCGACGCGCGTCGTCTTGCCCGCGCCCGGCGGCGCGACGAGCACGGCATTGGGCTTCAGCAGCAGCGCCGCCATGATGTCGGGCAGCACGGCGTCGATGGGGAGGAAGAGGCGGTCGGGGGTGTCCATGAGCTATAAAATCGGGATTTTACTGGTTTCACGCGAAGCCGCGAAGATGTTCAAAAAAACCCCGTTCGTGCTGAGCTTGTCGAAGCACCGTTCTTCTTCTTACGGCGTCGAAAGAAAGAACGGTGCTTCGACAAGCTCAGCACGAACGGAAGAGAGAAAATTCTTCGCGCCTTCGCGGCTTCGTGTGAACCAAACCGGCGCCCACCTCAATAAGCGCGCGCCACCGCGAAGGCGACCGCCTCCGTCAACGCGGTCTTCGCCTGATTCGCCCGGAAACCGCCGATGGCGTCGATCGCCCGCTGGCCATAGTGGCGCGCGCGCGCCAGCGTGTCGGCGATCGCGTCATGTTTGCGCAGCAGTTCGGTCGCATGGGCCAGATCGGCGTCGGAGGTCCTGTGGCCGACGATCGCCTGCTTCCAGAATTCGCGCTCCTCCGCCGTGCCGCGCGCATAGGCGAGGATGACGGGCAGCGTGACCTTGCCGTCGCGGAAATCGTCGCCGACGCCCTTGCCCATCGTCTCCGCGTCCGAAACATAATCGATCGCGTCGTCGACAAGCTGGAACGCGATACCCAGGTTGCGGCCATAGGCGTCGAGCGCCGCCTCGGTCGCATCGTCGCGCTCGGCGACGACGGCGGCGATCTTGCAGGCGGCGGCGAACAATTCGGCGGTCTTGGCGTTGATGATCGCCAGATACTGGTCCTCGCGCGTCTCGATCATGCGCTGGGCGGAAAGCTGGTTGACTTCGCCCTCCGCGATCACGGCCGAGGCGCGCGACAGGATTTTCAGCACCTTCAGCGATCCATCCTCGACCATCACTTCGAAGGCGCGGCTGAACAGGAAGTCGCCGACCAGCACCGACGCGCTGTTGCCCCAGATGATGTTCGCGGTCTTGCGCCCGCGCCGCAGGTCCGACCCATCGACGACATCGTCGTGCAGCAGCGTCGCGGTGTGGATGAACTCGACCGCCGCCGCCAGCTTGCAGTGGCGGCGTCCCGGATAGTCGAGCAGCTTGCCGCACGCGAGCGTCAGCATCGGCCGCATCCGCTTGCCCCCGCCCGCGATCAGATGCCCGGCAAGCTCTGGAATCAGCGGCACTTCGGACTGCATCCGGTCGAGGATGACGGCGTTGACTTCGTTCATGTCGGCGGCGACGAGCGCCATCATCGGGTCGAGCGAAGGCGGCCGGTCGCCGTGGAGTTGGAGGATTTCCGCAGTCATGACGCGGCGAGCCTTGGCCGCGCGCCCGCGATTTTGCAACGACTTTCGGCTTGCCAGCCGCCCCCCGCCAATGCCAAGCGTGCCCGGCACGATCAAGGAGCCGCGCATGGACGACCAGTTGAGCCGTTACCGTCAGAGCATCGACAATATCGACGCCGCGCTCGTCTATATGCTCGCGGAACGATTCAAGGTGACGAAGGCGGTCGGCGAGTTGAAAGCGAAGATCGACCTGCCCCCCGCCGATCCCGGCCGCGAAGCGCGCCAGATCGAACGGCTGCGCACGCTGGCCCGCGAGGCCGACCTCGACCCCGAGTTCAGCGAGAAATTCCTGCGCTTCATCATCGACGAAGTGATCCGGCATCACCAGCAGGCAAAGCGGGAGACGAGGAGCGGGGGCTGATTGAAGCCCAACCCATTACCGTTCGTCCTGAGCTTGTCGAAGCCTGTCCTGAGCGCCTGCAAGGCAGTCGAAAGGGGCCGTTCTTTTCTTTGAAGCCGCAAGAAATAAGGATGGTGCTTCGACAAGCTCAGCACGAACGGGGATAGAACGGGCAACCGTTGACGATCCACAAACTCCTGTGCTGTCTCGCCCTGCCCATCCTGCTCAGCGCCTGTTCGGATATCTGCGACAACACGGTCATATCCCGAACGCCCTCGCCCGGTCGCCGACGACGATCATGGAGCGGACGCGCCGGCGATTGGGGCGGCCCGTGGGCGGAGGTTCAATGGCTTTCATCCGATCGCCTGCTTGTCCGCCATGCCGTGAAATCAAGGATATTCGAGGACCGCCGGACGCTGAAGGGCGTTTCGATCACCTATCAACCCGTCCCCTGATCGGCAGTGACGGAGTTTGCACTCACTCTCCGGTCCTTCCTTCGTCATGCTGAACTTGTTTCAGCATCCATGGTCCGCCTTTCCGGTTTACGCGGCGTTTGCCGCACGGTCAGGCCATGGATGCTGAAACAAGGGCGTGTCATCATTTAAGCAAGATGATTGCGGCGGCGAGATGGATAGCGCCGAGGAAGATGAGGGCACGCTTGTCGTACC
>PHEM01000431.1 GCA_002842935.1 Alphaproteobacteria bacterium HGW-Alphaproteobacteria-13
CCTGCCCGCACCGCCGCAAAGGGCTGTCCGCATCAGGGCCGGACGCTGAGTCCGGCCGCCCAGCCTTTCCCCGGGGGATCGATGACACTGCCCGAACGCCAGCTTGCCAACGCCATCCGCGCGCTCGCGATGGACGCCGTACAGGCCGCGAACAGCGGTCATCCCGGCATGCCGATGGGCATGGCCGACGTCGCGACGGTGCTTTATTCGGATTATCTGAAATATGACCCCGCGGCACCCGCATGGGCCGACCGCGATCGATTCATCCTGTCGGCGGGCCATGGCTCGATGCTCGCCTATGCGGCGCTACACCTCGCGGGCTATGCGCGGCCGACGATCGACGATATCCGTGGGTTTCGCCAGCTCCACAGCCCTTGCGCCGGGCATCCCGAGAATTTCGAGCTGGCGGGCGTTGAGACGACCACCGGCCCGCTGGGGCAGGGACTCGCGACGTCGGTCGGCATGGCGATCGCCGAGCGGCATCTGAACGCGCTTTACGGCGACGCGCTGGTCGATCACCGCACCTGGGTGATCGCGGGCGACGGCTGCCTGATGGAAGGCATCAACCACGAAGCGATCGGGCTGGCGGGCCATCTTGGCCTTGGCCGGCTGACCGTGCTGTGGGACGATAATCGCATCACCATCGACGGCGCGACCGACCTATCGACGAGCGAGGATGTCAAGGCGCGCTATGCGGCGACGGGCTGGCATGTCGAAAGCTGCGACGGCCACGATCCTGCCGACATCCGCCGCGCGATCGACGCGGCGCTGGCCGACGACCGCCCGTCGCTGATCGCCTGCCGCACGATCATCGGCTTCGGCGCGCCGAACAAGCAGGGCAGTTCCGCGACGCACGGCTCGCCGCTCGGCGCGGAGGAGATCGCGGCGGCGCGGCAGCTACTGGGCTGGACCGCCGAACCTTTCGTCATTCCGGGCGATGTGGCGGCGGCGTGGGCCGGCTTCGGCGCGCGCGGCAAAAAAGCTCATGCCGAATGGCAGAATCGCCTCGCAAGCAGCGACAGCAAAAAGGATTTCGAGGATCGGCTGAGCGGCGAGATCGCGCCGGGCGACGCCTTCAAGGCCTATCTCGACTCGCTCGTCGCCGACAAACCCAAGGTCGCGACGCGCAAGGCGTCGGAAAATACGCTGACCGCGCTGACGGCCGACATCGCGGCGCTCGTCGGCGGCAGTGCTGACCTCACGGGTTCGAACAACACCAAGACGTCGTCGACCAGGCCGCTCACGAAGGACGATTATTCGGGCCGCTATATCTATTACGGCATCCGCGAATTCGGCATGGCGGCGGCGATGAACGGCATGGCGCTGCACGGCGGCGTCGTGCCCTATGGCGGCACTTTCCTCGTGTTCGCCGATTATTGCCGCGCGGCGATTCGCCTGTCGGCGCTCCAGCGCCAGCGCGTCGTCTATGTGATGACACACGACAGCATCGGGTTGGGTGAGGACGGGCCGACGCACCAGCCGATCGAGCATCTTCAGTCGCTGCGCGCGATGCCGAACCTGCTCGTCATGCGCCCCGCCGACGCCGTCGAGACGGCGGAATGCTGGGCGATCGCGCTGGCGCAGGCGGACCGGCCGTCGCTGATCGCGCTGACGCGCCAGAATCTGCCCGCGCTGCGTCATGACGTCACGGAAAATCTTTGTCTGAAAGGTGCTTACCGCCTTCGCGCCGCCGGTGCTGCACGCAAGGTCGTGCTGATCGCCACGGGTTCCGAAGTGTCGCTGGCGCTCGACATCGCCGACAGACTGGAAGCCGCCGGGCAGGGCGCCGATGTCGTCTCGATGGTGTCGACCGAATTGTTCGACGAACAGGACGCGGCCTATCAGGCCGATCTCCTGCCCGCCGACGCGCTGCTTGTTTCGGTCGAGGCGGGGACGACCTTCGGCTGGGAACGCTATACTGGCCGCGACGGCTTGCGCTTTGGCATCGACAGCTTTGGCGCTTCGGCGCCGATCGACGAACTCTACCGGCATTTCGGCCTGACCGCCGATGCCATCGCTCCCCAAATCCTGGCACGGCTCGGCCATTAAGGACCGGGTCACCACACGCAGAAAGGACGTTTCGACATGGCAGTGAAAGTCGCAATCAACGGTTTCGGACGCATTGGCCGCATGGTGGCGCGCGCGATCCTCGAACGGCCGGACTGCGGTCTCGAACTGGTCGCGATCAACGACCTCGCCGATGCCAAGGCCAATGCGCTGCTGTTCAAGCGCGACAGCGTCCACGGTCCCTTCCCCGGCGACGTCTCGGTCGATGGCGACACGATGACCGTGAACGGCAAGCCAGCGAAGGGCCAGATCGAGGGCCGCACGCTTCTTGTCGATTTTCTCAGAGATACCCTGAACCTGACGGGCACGCATGTGGGTTGCGATACCAGCCAATGCGGCGCCTGTGTGGTGCATGTGGACGGGCGCGCCGTCAAGGCCTGCACCATGTTCGCCGCCGAGGCCGAAGGGGCCGA
>PHEM01000432.1 GCA_002842935.1 Alphaproteobacteria bacterium HGW-Alphaproteobacteria-13
CTTCGCGACTGGTGGTCTTCAGCCAATGGGCGGGGATGATGACATCGGTGTCGACATTCTTGAGACCCAGCGGAATCGCGCGGCCTTCGACTTTCTCGATCGGGTTCATGCGTAGCCTCCGGCGGTAGCGCCAATCTGGTTCACGCGAAGACGCGAAGACGCGAAGCTATGATTGTTCACGACGCGGCGCACTCCCTCCTTGAACGTTGCTCCGCCGAAATTCATCAGCAGCCCCACGGGCTGCTGCATCAAGCGCAGATAGGTCAATAGCTGTTTCCCATGGGCTTTCGATAGGGTTTCGACCGATTTGACCTCTATAACCAGCTGCTCGTCAACCAGCAGATCGATTCGAAAGCCGTCGGGAAACTGAATGTCTTCGAACGAAAAGCTGACAGGCTTTTGACGTTCCACCTTCAATCCGGCGCGAGTCAGGCTCGCCGCCAAGACCTGCTCATAGACCGATTCCAGCAAGCCTGGCCCAAGGTCGCGGTGAATCCGGAATCCGCAATCAATGGCTTGAGTGGCGACCGCTTCGATGTCAGCCACTCGCGGAGCCTTTCACCCTTCGCGTCTTCGCGTCTTCGCGTGAACAAAAATGGCGCCGCCCTCTCATGGCATCAACTCCCGCACGTCGGTGAGCTTGCCGGTCACGGCGGCGGCCGCCGCCATCGCCGGGCTGACCAGATGCGTGCGTGCGCCCGGTCCTTGGCGGCCGACGAAATTGCGGTTGCTGGTGCTCGCGCAGCGCTCGCCCGCCGGCACCTTGTCGGGGTTCATCGCCAGACAGGCGGAACAGCCCGGCTCGCGCCACTCCAGCCCGGCCTCGATGAAGATGCGGTCGAGTCCTTCGGCTTCCGCCTGCGCCTTCACCAGGCCGGAGCCGGGGACGACGATCGCCCATTTGACATTATCGGCCTTCTTGCGGCCCTTGATGACGGCGGCGGCGGCGCGCATGTCCTCGATGCGGCTGTTGGTGCAGCTGCCGATGAAGATATTCTCGATGGCGACGTCCTGCATCCGCGTGCCCGGCTCCAGCCCCATATAGGCGAGGCTCTTGGCGGCGGCGGCCTGCTTGGACGGGTCGGCGAAGCTTTCGGGTGCGGGGACGGTGCCGGTGATCGGCACGACATCCTCCGGGCTGGTGCCCCAGGTGACGCTGGGCGCGATGTCGGCGGCGTCGATGATAACGACCTTGTCGTAAGTCGCGCCGGGATCGGTGGCGAGGCTGCTCCAATAGGCGACCGCCGCGTCCCAGTCGGCGCCCGTGGGCGCATAGGGGCGGCCCTTCAGATAGGCGAAGGTCACGTCGTCGGGCGCGATCAGCCCGGCGCGCGCGCCGCCCTCGATCGCCATGTTGCTGACGGTCAGGCGGCCCTCGATCGACAGGGCGCGGATTGCGCTGCCGGTATATTCGATGACATGGCCCGTGCCGCCCGCCGCGCCGATCGTGCCGGTGATGTGGAGGATGATGTCCTTCGCGCTGACGCCCGGACCGACCTCGCCCTCGACACGCACTTCCATCGTCTTCGCGGGCTGGAGCAGCAGGGTTTGCGTCGCCAGCACATGCTCGACCTCGCTGGTGCCGATACCGAAGGCAAGCGCGCCGATGCCGCCGTGGCAGGCGGTGTGGCTGTCGCCGCAGACGATCGTCGTGCCGGGCAGTGAGAAACCCTGTTCCGGCCCGACGACATGGACGATGCCCTGTTCGGGCGCGACGGCGTCGATATAGCGGATGCCGAATTCGGGTGCGTTGCGTTCAAGCGCGGCGAGCTGCGCGGCGCTTTGCGGGTCGACAATCGGCAGCACCATGCCATTCGCATCACGGCGCGGCGTGGTGGGCAGATTGTGATCGGGCACCGCCAGCGTCAGGTCGGGCCGCCGCACCTTGCGCCCGGCCGCGCGAAGCCCCGCGAACGCCTGCGGACTGGTGACTTCATGGACCAGATGCCGGTCGATGAAGATCAGGCAGGTTCCATCGGGGCGCTGTTCGACGACATGCGCGTCCCAGATTTTTTCATAGAGCGTGCGAGGCTTGGTCATGCGGTTTCACTTAAGCCGCGCGCATCACTTTGCAAGCGAAGGGCGGCGGAAAACGCAATTTCCGGTTGAGGAGAAACGATCACCCTGGCGCGGGCGGCGTGGCAGGCGGGCTTGCGGCGGCCGGGGGCGGCAATTCGCTGAGGTCTAGCCAGCCCGCGTCCGCTCGCCCGTGATAGCTGTCGATCGCCGCGAAGGGGATGCGGAAGGGGAATCCCCAATTGCTGTTCCACATGGCGACGACGCCGGTGCGCGTCGCCGATTCGAAGATCATCGTCGCGCGATAGCCCGCCACCGCGCCCGAATGGCCCTCCAGCGTCAGGTCGCCATAGGCGAAGCTCCGCCAGCCGAGACCATAGGACCCCGTGCCCAGCGCCTGGCGCAGCGCGCCGCCGTAAAGCCGCCCCGTGCCGACGCGCGGGCGA
>PHEM01000034.1 GCA_002842935.1 Alphaproteobacteria bacterium HGW-Alphaproteobacteria-13
CACGAACGCCTTGGGGGTTTCGCCGCGATAGGCGTCGGGCACGCCCACGACACCGGCCTCGCGCACGGCGGGGTGGCCATAGAGCACGTCCTCGACTTCGCGCGGCCAGATCTTGAAGCCCGACGCGACGATCATGTCCTTCTTGCGGTCGACGAGGAACAGCCAGCCCGCTGCGTCGCGGCACCCCATGTCGCCCGTCAGGAACCAGCCGTCCCGGAAAGCCGCCGCCGTCTCGTCGGGCTTTTGCCAATAGGCGCCGAAGACGCTGGGACCGCGCACAGCGATTTCGCCGATCTCCCCGGGTTCGGCCCAATCCCCGTCCTCGGCGAGCACCGCCACGTCGCTTCCCGCGACAGGCTTGCCCAGCGCGAGCGCGCCGCTGGCCGGATCGACGGGCGAGATGGCGTCGTCGGGCGTCGCGACGACGGGCGCGGTCGTCTCCGTCAGGCCATAGACGTTGCGGAGCGACAGCCCCGTGGCCACGCCGATCCGTTCGGCAAGGGCAGGCGGAATCGGCGCGCCGCCGGAAAAGAGCGCGCGCAGGCTGGCGATGCGCTCGCGGGCGAAACTCGGACAGTCGATGAGCGCCGACAGCGCCGTCACCGCCGCGACCGTGAAGGTCGGCCGGTGGCGCTCGATCTCGGCCAGGATGACATCGCTTTGAAAGCGATAGGCGAGCACCAGCGGGCAGCCGCCCGCGATCGCCGCGCCGATATGGCCGCTAAGCCCCGTGACGTGAAACAGCGGCGCCGCCGCCAGCACGCCGTCCTTGCCGTCCAGCCCTGCCGCGCGGCGATAGAAAGCGGCGCCTGCGCACAGATTGGCGTGCGACAATATCACGCCCTTGGGCTTGCCCGTCGTCCCAGAGGTATAGACGATCAGCAGCGGCCGTCCGGGGTCCCGGTTCGGGGGGCGGGCGGGTTCGCCGTCGCTTGCCAGCGTGATGGCGTCGAACAGCACCGCGCCGTCCGCGACGGCGTCTTCGCGCGGAAGCAGCGGCGGGTTCTCCCGCTGGCGGTCGGTCGCCCGCACGATGACGCGGCGGTCGGCGGGGAAGGCGGCGGCGTCGGCGACGGCCTGAAATTCGGGATGGCAGACGAGCAGCGACGGCGCGCAATCCGCGATCAGCCCGTTCAGCTCGCGTTCCCGGTACATCGGATTGATCGGCACGGTGATCACGCCCGCCTTGGCCGCCCCCAGCAGGGCGATGACGAAGCCGGGGACATTTTGCAGGCAGACGAGCATCCGGTCGCCTTCCGCCAGCCCCTTGCGGGCGAGATAGGCGGCGAAGGCGTCGCTCTGCTCATCGAGCGCGCGATAGCTGGTCGTGCCGTCGAAATAATGCAGCGCCGGACCGGCGGGCGCCGCGCGCACCGCCGCGTCGAACAGCGCCGGGAAATCGCCCGCCGCCGCCATCAGGACCCCTCTGGCGCATAGCCGAGGACGGCGCGCGCCTCGAGGAATTCGGCAAAGGCGTGCGCGCCCCATTCGCGCCCGTTGCCCGACTGCTTGAAGCCGCCGAACGGCGCCCCCATGTCGAATTCCGGATAGTTGAGATAGACCTGTCCCGCGCGCAGGCGCGATGCGACCGCGCGCGCTTCGTCCAGGTCGCCCTGGACATAGGCGGCCAGGCCATAGGGCGTGTCGTTGGCGATCTCGATCGCCGCATCGACATCGTCGTACGGCAGCATCGCCAGCACGGGACCGAAAATCTCCTCGCGCGCGATCACCATGTCGTTGTCGACGTCGGCAAAGACGGTGGGTTTCACATAATAGCCCTGCTCCAGCCCTTCCGGGCGGCCCGGACCCCCGGCGACGAGCCGGGCGCCTTCGTCGATGCCCTTCTGGATCAGCGACTGGATGCGCGTCCATTGCACTTCGCTGACCACGGGTCCCAGCCTGGCATTGGTGGACGGCGCGCCGACATTCTGTTCGGCGACGGCGGCGCGCGCGGCCTCGACGGCCTCTTCCATGCGTTCGGCGGGCACCAGCATCCGCGAGGGCGCGTTGCACGACTGCCCCGAATTGCCCATCATCGCGCCGACGCCGCCCGCCACTGCCGCCGCAAGGTCGGCGGAGGGCAGGATGATATTGGCCGATTTGCCGCCCAGTTCCTGATGGACGCGCTTGACGGTCGGCGCCGCCGCGCGCGCGACCTCGATCCCTGCGCGCGTCGATCCCGTGAAGGACACCATATCGACGTCCGGATGCTCGCTCAGCGCCGCGCCGACCGTGGGGCCGTCGCCCTGCACCAGGTTGAAGACGCCCGCCGGGACGCCTGCCGCATCGCAGACCTCGGCGAAGATATGGCCCGTGAAGGGTGCGACTTCGGACGGCTTCAGTACCATGGTGCAGCCGACCGCGAGCGCCGGGGCGACCTTGCAGCTGATCTGGTTGATCGGCCAGTTCCACGGCGTGATGAAGGCGCAGACCCCGATCGGCACTTTTTCGATCAGGGTCGCGCCGTGGCGGTCCGCGAAGCGATAGTCGCGCAGCACCTCGCGCGCGACCTGAAGATGCGCGAGGCCCAGCGGCACCTGCGCCCCGGCGGCCAGCCAGGCGGGCGCGCCCATTTCCTCGCGCACCGCGTCGGCCAGGTCGCCCGCGCGCGCCTCGAAGGCCGCGATCAGGCTGTCCAGCAGGTCGAGGCGTTCGGCGACGCTGGTCCGCGAATAGCTGTCGAAGGCTTTTTTCGCCGCGGCGACCGCGCGATCGACATCCGCCGCGCCGCCCATCGCGATCCGGCCCATCGGCCGCTCGGTCGAGGGATCGATGACATCGAGCTTCGCGTCGGTCGCCGGGTCGGTCCAGCGGCCGTCGATATAGAATTGCAGCGCTTCACGCATGATCGGAATCTCCTGTCTCATCACGCTCCGGAAAATCAGTTGGGCCGCACGAGCATCTTCACTTGCTCGCCGCCTGCGGTCAGCGCGGAAAAGGCGGCGTCGACATCGCCCAGTCCGACCTGACCCGTCACCAGCGGCTTCAGCCGTGCGGGATCGGCGGCGATCATCGCGAAAGCCTGTGCGAACTCCTCGGCCGAATAGGCGAAGACGAAGCGGAGCTGGATCGCCTTCTGGATCATCAGCGCGGGTTCCAGCATGTCGGTTTCCATGCAGGTGCCGACGACGGTGATGACCGTGCCGACCGGCGAATCCTCCGCGATGGCGCGCAGCATGCCCGGCCTTCCGACGCATTCGAACGCGACCGCGCGCTTGCCTGCGCCGCCGCTCGCCGCCGCCACCGTGTCGGACAGGCCCAGATACAGTCCCTGTTCGCGCCACCAGCGCTCCTGCGCCTCGCGTCCCGGCGCGATGGCGTGGTCGGCGCCCATCCGCCCCGCCATCTCCCGCCGCGCCGCGACGGGATCGATGGCGAGGATCGGTCCCAGCCCCAGCGCGCGCAGCCGCGCGATGACGAACAGCCCGACGGGACCGCAGCCGTGGACGGCAAAGCAGCCATCGGCGTCGGCGCCCGCCTGCGCGACGGCATGGACGGCGACCGCCAGCGGTTCCGTCAGCGCCGCGACCTCCGAATCGACATCGTCGGGGACGGCGATCAGCGCGGCTTCGTCCAGCAGCATCCGCTCGGCGAAGGCGCCGTTGAAGCGGTTGGAATAGCCGATCAGCTCGACGCCGTCCGTCCCGGTCAGGAAGGGCATGGCGACGACGCGCTGGCCGCGCGGCAGGGTGCGCCCGGTCGCGGGACCATGCTCCACGATCTCGGCGCAATATTCATGCCCCATGACCACGGGCTGCTCCGGGTCCATGAAGCCCCGGAATCCGGCGCGGTGCAACAGGTCGCACAGATGATCGGCATGGTCGCGCGCGTGCAGGTCGCTGCCGCACACGCCGCAGACGATCGGCTGGACGATCACATGCCCGTCGCCGGGACGTGGCTCGTCGATATCGGCGAGCCGCATCCGGCCCTGGTCGAGAACGGCGGCTTTCATGATCCTTCTCCCCGATCAGTCCAGCGGGATATTTTCATAATAGGGGACCATGATCTCGGTCGGGCTGCCGTCGCCGAGCATCGCCGCGGTGCCAGGGGCGACCACCGCCAGATCGACGGTCACGTCGATGCAGCCCGGCAGGCCCGAATCGAGCGCGCGCCCGATCGCCGGGCCGATGTCCTCCAGCCGCGCGACACGCTCGCCATAGCAGCCGAAGCCCTTGGCGACGTCGTGATAGCGGACGTCGCCGAGCACGGAGATGGCGCTGTAATTCTCGCCATAGAGGATCTGCTGGCCGTGGATCGACATGCCCCACGCATTGTTGTTCAGCACCACCGTCACGATCGGCAGGCGCTGGCGGACCATCGGCTCGAACTCCTGCAAGTGGAAACCGATTGCCCCGTCGCCCGTCACCTGGATCACGGGATGGCCGGGCCGGGCATGGGCGGCGCCGATGGCAAAGCCCATGCCGATGCCCAGCGCGCCGAGCTGGCCATAGGTGCAGACGCCGCCGGGATGGTTGACCGCGGCATGATAGGCCATCCACAGCCCCGTCTCGCCGCCCTCGATGACGAAGGTCGTGCCGTCCGGCGCCGCGTCTGCGACCGCCTTCGCGGCGTGATAGGGGTTGATGCCGCCGCCGGCGTCCATATTCTCGAATTCGCTGCCGACGCTTTGCGACGCCGCGACCAGCGCCGCGCGCCAGCCGTGCAGGCGCTCGGGCGGCGGCGTCCAGGCCGCCGTGACGGCGTCGGCGAAGGCGCCGATCGTCGCCGTCGAGACCAGGTCGGGCTGATGGATGCGCCCGAACTCCGCCGGGTCGCTGTGGACCTGGATGATCCTGGCCGTTTCGGGGAAGAAGGCGCGCGTGCGCCCCGCCAGGAACATGCCGAAACGCGATCCCAGCATCAGGATCAGGTCGGGCGCCTGACCCTGCGCGGCGGCGACGGCGATGCTCACCGGCTCGTGCGCATAGGCGGGATGGTCGCGGCCGATCATCCCCATGGCGCGGCTCGTCGCGACGATCGGCATCCCTGTCCGGTCCGCGAAATTACGGATCTGTTCGGGCACCGCCTGATAGCGGGCGAGACCGCCCAGCACGACGACGGGCCGCTCCGCCTGTTCCAGCGCCGCGACGATGCGCGCCAGTTGCTCCGCGTCGGGCGCCGTGCTGGCGGGCGCCACCGGACGCGGCAGCGCGGCGGGCAGCCGCGCCGGGCGCGCGAGGACGTCGATCGGCAACTCGATGAACACCGGGCCGGGCCGCCCGCCGCGCGCGATGGTGATGGCGTGCGCCAGCATGTCGGGGATGCGGTCGGGATCGGTGACGCGGATGGCGTGCTTGGTCGCGGGCCGCGCCATCGCCACCTGATCGACGCCGCCTTGCAGGATGTTCAACCCCTCTTCGCGCAGCGGCGGCGACCCGGCCATGAACAGCACCGGCGTGCCGTCGTGCAGCGCGTTCATCATCGGCGTCAGGGCGTTGGTGAAGCCCGGTCCCGCCGTGATCATGCACACGCCAAGGTCGCCGGTCAGCCGCGCCCAGGCTTCCGCCGCATGGCCCGCGCTGGCCTCGTGCCGCGTGTCGACCAGATCGATGCCATTGTCGAGGAACCCCTTGAACGCCGCGTCGAGATGCCCGCCGTGGAGCGCGAATATCTTGCTGACGCCCGCTGCCTTCAGCGTCTTTGCGACAGCCATGCCGCCGTCGACTTTCGTTGTGCCGGAACCGTCCGCCATCGTCTTGCCTCTCCCTTTGCCCGCCGGCGCCGCGCCGCGCGAGTCGATTCACGGCAGGAAGCCTAAGGGAAAGCGCCGCGCGGCGTCATTGACGGAAACTCGTCATCGACAGGGCGGAAATAGCGACCGTCCGCTCTTGTTTCTGGCATCCGCGCCATGATAAACCGGCGGGAAACACAGGCCGGGACTTCGCGAGGGAGAGCGAGGGAATGTCGGGGATGCACGAACTGATCGAATATACGCGGCACGCGGTCGAGGCGTGCAACCTGCACACGGCGTCGGTCTTCGTCTGCGACCGCAGCCGCGCCCGGCCCGCGCTCAAATATCTGGTCCATGTCAATGTGCCCGATCAGGCGCAATACAGCTATATGCACGAGGGCGTGTTCTGCCTCGATCCTTTTTCGGGCAGCCGCCGCGCCGCGCCGCGGCCGGAAAGCGAATTGATCCTCGGGCCGGAACTGGCCGCCGCGCGTCCGGGGGAATGCGGCGACTATTGGTCGTTCATCGACCATTACGGGATCGAGACCGTCGCCGCCTCGACACGGGCGCTGGCCCCCGGTCTCTATTCCACCATCGGCTTTCACCATAGCCGCGACCGGAAGCGGCACGGCGACGTCCCGCTCGGTCAGCTTGCGACGATGGCGCAGCAGATTCAGGCGATGGTCGCGGCGGACATGCTGCAAATGCTGCTGCGCCGCCCCGAAGGGCAGATCGCATGGCGGCAGGCGATCCACGGCGTTGGTCCCCGGGCCGCGCCCCCGACCAAGCCGCTATCCCCGCGCGAGGCGGAGATCGCGGCGCTGATCTGCCAGGGACGGCTCAACAAGGAAATCGCCTATCTGACGGGATTGTCGGAATATACGATCGAAAACCACCTGCGGCGCATCTATCGCAAGTTCGGCGTGCGCAACCGCACCGCCCTTGCCGCCGCGATGGCGAACGAGACGTCGCACTAGGACGGATCGACTTTGAATGAAACACCGTGTGTCCCCGCCCTTCGACTGCCCGCAGGGCGGGCGCTCAGGATAAACTTCAGCCAAAGGCTGAAGGCGGGGACCCATCTCCTGCCGGTTCCATCTTGCACCGACCGGAGATGGACTCCCGCCTTCGCGGGAGTACACGGCTCTATCAATCTAAAATGATCGCGCTCTAGAAGTTGACGGCCAGCGTCGCACCCACCCAGCGCGGCATCTGATAGACCGCTTCGCCGGTGTTGCCGACGCCGGAGATGTCGAACAGGTTGATGGCGCGCCGCGTGTCGAACAGATTGTTGACGAAGGCGCTGATCGACCAGCGGTCGTCGGGCGCCTTGTAGCCGACCAGAATGTCGGCGACGACCAGCGACGGGATGCGCGTGGAAGGGTTGTTGAGCGAGTCGCGATACATCGACGTCCGCGCGCGGGCGGCGGCCTGCGCGAACATCTCGCCGCCCAGCGCGTCCCAGCCATAGCGGATGCGGGCCGACCCGCTCCACTTCGGCGCCAGCGGCAGGACATTGTCCGTGATGACCGCCACGGCGCCCGTAGGGTTGTTGATGTCCTGGACGCGCGTATGGACATATCCGCCGCTGACCGACAGGTCGAGACCGGTGACGGGCGTCGCCGTGATCTCGATCTCGCCGCCATAGACTTCCGCGTCATTGTTGGTGATGACGTTGGTGATGCCGATCAGGCTGGTGTTCTGCATGTCCTGATAGTCGTAATAGAAGATCGCGCCGTTGATGCGCAGCGTGCGATCGGCCAGCGTCGATTTGAACCCGACTTCATAGGCGTTGTTCGTCTCTTCGCGGAACGGGCGCAGCGCGGCGGGGGTTCCCGCGACGTTGCCGCTGATGAAGCCGCCGCTCTTCACGCCGCGCCGATAGCCCGCATAGAGCAGCACATCGTCGCTCGCCTTGAAGTTCAGCTGGACATTGGCGTTGACCAGCCCCTTCTTGAACCGCGCGAGGTCGCCGTTGGTCGCCCGGTTCAGGATGGTGAAGGAGGCGGCCGGGTCGGCGAAGATCTGCAGGCGCAGCGCCTCGAATGCCTCGATCGACTGCGGCAGCGGCGTGTCCAGCGGCAGGTTGGTGGTCAGCGCGTTGACGGCGTCGATCACCTTGTTGTCGTGCGTGTAGCGCAGGCCCGCGATCAGCGTCAGCCGGTCGGTCAGGTCATATTCGGCCTGGCCGAACAGCGCGAAGCTCTTGAGGTCCTGCTGGTCGACGAAGGCCTGGCCGTAAAGCGTGGTGCCGAACGGCGTCACGGTCGGGCCGAAGAACAGCGGCGACGCCGACGTCGTGCGGATCCGGTGATTGAGATAGCTGGTGCCGAAGGTCGCGCGGATCGGCCCATTGTCATAGGCGCCGCGCGCCTCGACCATCCAGTGCCGCGACCGCGCCTTGTTCGAGAAGTTGCAGAGCGGCAGCGGCGTGTGGTCGCAATCCTCGATGCTGTATTTGGTCGACTTGAGATAGCCGCCGACCACCGTGAAATCGAGCGTGTCGGTCGCGCGCACCTTCATCGTCGCGAGGAAATGGCGCATCTCGCTGGCGATCTCGCTCGCGCCGTCCGAATTGGTCTCGTCGAGACCCGGTGCGCCGATGCTGGCGGGGGTCTGGCCAAAGGCGTCCTGCGGGATCGCATAGGTGCCGGGGCGGCCCGCGATCTGCCCGACCGGATACATGCGCTCGCTGGTCGCGGTCACGGGTCCCATCTTGCCATATTCGCCCTTGAGCAGCAGCGAGAAGTCGGAGTTGGGGCTGTAGAGCGCCTGAAGGCGACCGGCATAGAAGCGGCTCTGTCCGCCGCGCTGCCATGCGGCGCTGGGGTTGATGTTGCGGAAATAGCCGTCGCCCGTGTCGGTCGAAAAGGCCGCGCGCAGCGCCAGCGAGGGCGTGACGGGGACGTTCAGATATCCGTCGGTGCGCACCGTGCCATGCTCGGCAATGGTGACGGCGGCGCGGCCGGACGTTTCCCGCAGGTCGGGGCGATTGGTGTAATAGTTGAGCGTGCCGGCGGTCGAGTTGCGCCCCTGCACCGTGCCTTGCGGGCCGCGCGCGACTTCGACGCGGGCGATGTCAAAGCTCAGGAAGTCCGCCTGCCCGGCGCCGATCATATAGAATTCGTCGACATAGGCCGTCGCGGTCGCTTCGGTCGTGTCCTGGAAATCGGGCTGGCCGACGCCGCGAATGGTGATCTGGGTGTTGAAGCCCGGCGAGGCATAGGAGCGGATGATCTCGATATTCGGGGTCGCATTGGCGACGTCGAGCGCCGTGGTGATGTTGAGCGCGCGCATCTGCTCGCCGCTCAGCGCCGCGATGGAGATGCCGACATTCTGGAGATTCTGTTCGCGGCGGTTGGCGGTGACGACGATATCCTCGATACCGCCCTGGCTGGCCGACGCCGAATCCGTATCCGGCGCCGCCTCTTGCCCGAAAGCCGCGACGGGCGCGCAAAGCGCGGTTGCGGCGATCGCCGCAAGCAGCCTGCTTTTCATCTTCTCTCTCCCTTTTTAAAAAGCCCTTCGGGGCTGGTCTTCCTGTCTAGGTCCTGACCCGGGCCGGGGTCGATTGACGGAATGTCGTCAGCCGCGAAACGCGGACTCGGCCTGATCGAGGTGGCTTGCGTCGCCCAATATCCTGGAGAAATTCGGCTGGCCGGTGTGCGCGGTCATGCCGCCGTCGACCACCAGATTATGGCCGTTGACATAGGAGGCGTCGTCCGAACCCAGAAAGGCGATGGCGGCGGCGATTTCGGATGTCTCGGCCGCGCGGCCCATGGGCAGGACGCCGTCATAGGCGGCCATGACGTCCGGGTTGTCGAGCAGCCCGACGGCCAGCGGCGTCCGCGTCAGGCCGGGGCTGACGGCGTTGACGCGCACCAGCGGGGCGTGGTCGATCGCCATCGCCCGCGTCAGGTTGATGACGGCGGCCTTCGCGGCATTATAGGCGGCAAAGCCATAGTCGGCGGCGACACCCGACGCCGACGCGACATTGACGATGGCACCGCGCGTCTTTTCCAGATGCGGGATCGCCGTGCGGCTGGCCCAGAAGACCGATTCGACATCGACCGCCATCACTTCGCGCCAATGGGCGAGATCGATCTGCGTCACTTTGCCGAACGAACCCATGCCGGCATTGTTGACGAGCAGGTCGAGCCGGCCGAACCGCGCGGCGCTCTCGTCCACCAGGGCGGCGAGCGCTTCATTGTCGAGCACATTGACTTCGCGCACGATCGCGCGCGCGGGATCGCCCAGGTCGTCGGCGACGGCCTGTGCCGCCTCCGGGCGGATGTCGGCGATGACCACGGTGGCGCCTTCGCGGTGCAGCCTGCGCACCGCGCCTTCGCCGATGCCCGATCCGCCGCCCGTGACGATGGCAACCTTGTCCTTGAAACGCATGAACCGCTCTCCCGTTGAAAGGAGAGTGGTCGCAGTTTCTGCCCCGGTCTGTCGATTGACGGAAATCCGCCCCCCTTTGCGAGGGGGCTATCGGCAGGCTTCCATCGCCTCGCGCGCGAGCAGCGCCAGCCGGGGAAAGGCCGCCGCGCGCTCGCGGGCGTGGGCGCTGTTCGCCGTGCCGCGCAGCACGCGTCCCTTGATGCCGTGAAAGATCGCGGCGAGCCGGAAGAAATTGAACGCCATATAGAAATCCCAGTCGGGGATGGCGCTGCGTCCGGTGCGCGCGCAATAGGCGGCGATATAGTCCGCCTCGGTGGGAAGGCCCAGCGGCACGGGATCGGCGCCGCCAAGCCCCGCGACGATGTCCCCCGGCATCCGGTACATCATCGCATGATAGGCGAAGTCGGCGAGGGGGTGGCCCAGCGTCGACAACTCCCAGTCGAGCACGGCGACGACGCGCGGCTCGGTGGGATGGAAAATCATGTTGTCGCAGCGGAAGTCGCCGTGGACGATGCGGCTTTCGTCGCCTGCGGGGATATGGGCGGGCAGCCATTCGACCAGCGCGTCCATCGCGGGATCGCGGCCCGCCTCCGCGTCTTCCAGATATTGTTTCGACCAGCGGCCGATCTGGCGCGCGAAATAATTGCCGGGACGGCCGAAGTCGCCAAGGCCCACGGCATCGGGATCGACGCCGTGCAGCGCGGCGATGGTCGCGTTCATCGCGTCGAAATAGGCGGCGCGCCCTTCCTTCGGCACGTCGCGGAAACCGGCGTCCCAGAAGATGCGACCGTCCACCATGTCCATGACGTAAAAGGCGCTGCCCAGCACCGCTTCATCCTCGCAGACGCCGCGGACGGCGGGCACCGGCACGGGCGTGGCGGACAGCGCCGTCAGCACGCGCGCCTCGCGCAGGACGTCGTGCGCGCCCTTCAGCAGCGGTCCCGGCGGCTTGCGGCGCAGCACATAGCGCGCGCCGGGCGTCGTCAGCCGATAGGTCGGGTTGGACTGTCCGCCGTTGAACTGCGCGACCTCCAGCGGACCCGCAAAGCCCGCGACATGGCGGCGCATCCATTCGGCCAGCGCCGCTTCGTCGAAGGCGACGCGGACATCGCCCGCGCCCTGGTTGGCGTTGGCGTCAGTGGCCATGTTCGGCCCTCCATTCGCGCCGGATCTTCTTGGCGAGGCTCCATTTATGGACCTCGGTGGGACCGTCATAGATGCGGAAGGCGCGCACTTCGCGGAAGATCTGCTCGACCACGGTCTGATCAGTGACGCCCGTGCCGCCCATCACCTGCACGCAGCGGTCGGCGATGCGCATCAGCGCCTCCGACACCGCGACCTTCGCCATCGAGCTTTCCACTGTCCCCAGCGAGCCGGTGTCGAGCACGCCCGCGCACCAGTCGATCATCAACTCGGCCTGCTTCAGGTCGATCCGGTTCTCCGCCAGCATGAAGCCCACGCCCTCATGATCGATCAGCGTCTTGCCGAACGCCATGCGGCGGTTGGCATAATCCACCGCGATCTCGTGCGCCCGGATACAGCAGCCCAGCCAGCGCATGCAATGCGACAGCCGCGCGGGGCTGAGGCGGATCTGCGCATATTGGAAGCCTTCGCCCGCTTCGCCCAGCATCTGGTCGGCGGGGATGCGCAGATCGTCGATGGCGACCGTCGCATGGCCGCCCGGCATCGAGCTGTCGATCGTGTTCGGCACATGCTCGATGCGGATCGCCGGGTCGGGCAGGTCGACCAGGAACATGCACGCGCCGCCCGCCGAATCCGCCTCCGTCGACTTCGCCATGACGATGCCGACCTTCGCGCCTTCGGCCCCGGTGATGAAGGCCTTGCGCCCGTTCACCACCCAATGATTGCCATCGCGGCGGCACGTCGTCTGCATCATCGAGGGGTCGGAACCGGCCCCGCCTTCCGCGGCGGGTTCGGTCATGAAGAAGGCGGATCGCGCGCGGCCCTCGACCAGCGGCGTCAGGAAGCGCTGTTTCAGGTCCGGGCTGCCGACCTTGCCGAGCAGATAGATATTGCCCTCGTCGGGCGCCATGGTGTTGCAGGCGAGCGGACCCAGCGGCGACAGGCCGCTCTTGATCAGCACCACCGCCGTCTCGCGCTGCGTCAGATGGCCGCCGCTCTCCAGGACGTGCGGCGTCAGCACGCCCGCCGCGCGCGCGCGTTCGCGCATTTCCATCACCAGATCGTCGGTCGGCGCGCCGTGATGGTCCCGGCGCGGGTCTTGTTCATAGGGGATCACCACGTCGCGGACAAAGGTCTCGACGCGAGCGGCGATGGCGAGCGCGCGGTCGGAGACGCTCATCGCGGCGCCATCCGGATCGCGCCGTCGAGGCGGATCGTCTCGCCGTTCAGCATCGGGTTTTCCACGATCGAGCGAACCATCTGGGCATATTCCTCCGGCTTGCCGAGGCGGCTGGGGTGAGGGACCTGCGTCCCCAGGCTGTCCTGCGCCGCCTGCGGCAGGCCCATCAGCATCGGCGTCAGGAAAATGCCCGGCGCGATGGTCATGACGCGGATGCGGTGCTGCGCCAGGTCGCGCGCGACGGGCAGCGTCAGGCCGACCACGCCGCTTTTCGACGCGGCATAGGCCGCCTGGCCGATCTGTCCGTCATAGGCGGCGACCGACGCGGTGTTGACGATCACGCCGCGTTCCTCGCCGATCGGCTCCGCCGCCGCGAGGCGCGCCGCGAATTGCGCGATGACGTTGAAGCTGCCGATCAGATTGACTTCGACCGTGCGGCGAAAGGCGTCGAGCGAGTGCGCCTGATTCTCCTTGCCGACCGTCTTGATCGCGGGCGCGACGCCCGCGCAGTTGACGAGGATGCGCGCCGTGCCATGCGCGGTCTCGGCCGCGTCGAGACCCGCGGCGACGCTCGCTTCGTCGGCGACGTTCACGGCCGCGAACCGGCCGCCGATCGCCTCGGCGTGCGCGGTCCCCGCCTCTTCGTTGAGGTCGAAGATCGTGACCTTCGCGCCCAGCCGGGCCAGCAGGGCTGCCGTCGCGCCCCCCAGCCCCGATGCGCCGCCCGTCACGACGGCGGGAATAGCGTTGATGTCCATGGGATGTCCTTGTTGGGAAGAAAGGGTTAAAGAGAACGGGCGATCACGAGGCGCTGGATGTCGGACGTGCCTTCGTAAATCTGGCAGACGCGCACGTCGCGATAGATTTTGGCGAGGCCGAATTCCTCGAGATAGCCATAGCCGCCCAGCGTCTGGATCGCGCCCGACACCACGGCCTCGGCGGTTTCCGACGCGACCAGCTTTGCCATCGACGCTTCCTTCAGGCACGGCAGCCCGGCGTCCTTGGCGCTTGCCGCATGCAGGACGAGCTGGCGCGCGGCCTCCAGCTTCGCTGCGAGATCGGCGAGGCGAAAGCCCACGGCCTGATGCTCGATGATCGGCTTGCCCATCGACACCCGCTCGCGCGCATAGCCGACCGCGATCTCCAGCGCGGCCTGCGCCATGCCGATGGATTGGGCGGCGATGCCGATGCGCCCCGCCTCCAGATTGGAGAGCGCGAGCGCATAGCCGCCGCGTTCCTCGCCAAAGCGCAGCTCGTCCTCGATGAAGAGATTGTCGAAACGGATCGCGCAGGTGTCGGACGCCTGCTGCCCCAGCTTGTGCTCGACCTTGTCGACGATATAGCCTTCGCGGTCGGTGGGGACGAGAAAGCCCGTGATCCCGCGCTTGCCCGCGGCGGGATCGGTCACGGCATAGACGATCGCCAGCCGGGCGATCCGCCCCGACGAGATGAACTGCTTTGCCCCGTTAAGCCGCCAGCCCCCCTCGACTCGCGTCGCGCGCGTGCGGATCGCCGCCGCGTCCGACCCCGCGTCGGCCTCGGTCAGCGCGAAGGCGCCGATGGCGCGGCCCGCGACCAGATCGGGCAGGAAGCGCGCCTTTTGCGTCTCCGTGCCGATGCGTGCGAGGGCGCCGACGATCAGGCTGTTCTGGATGCTGAGGATCGTCGACAGCGCACCGTCCGCTGCCGCGATTTCCATGAGCGCCAGCGCATAGGAGACAGTGTCGGCGCCCGCGCCGCCCCATTGTTCGGGGACCGTCATTCCCATCAGGCCCAGCGACGCCAGCTCCTCGAACAGCGCGGGCGGATAGCCGCCCGCCGCTTCATGCTCGGCGGCAAGGGGGCGAATCCGCTCCTGCGCGAAGCTCCGCACCGCATCGGCGATGGCCTGCTGCGTCTCGCTCAATATCATTTACTGCTCCGGAGATGATTTACTGGAGAGTATATTGCATTCCTGCGCGTAGTCTGTCAATCAATGGTTGATGCCGGTTTCCCCTTTTCCTGATGACGCGCAGCGGCAGGCGAGCCGAGAGGCGAAGCGCAAGGCCGTGCTGCTGGCGGCCGTGCGGATGTTCAACGCGCGCGGCTTTCATGCCACGTCGCTCGACGATGTCGCCGCGAGCCTCGGCATTTCCAAGCCGACCATCTATCATTATCTCGGCACCAAGGATCAGGTGCTGCTCGAATGCGTGACGTTCGGCCTGCATCAACTGCTGGAGGCGGCGGAGACCGCGCGGCGGCAGCCGGGGACGGGGCTTGCGCGGCTGCGCACGTTCCTCATCAGCTATGCGCGCGTGAACATGGAGGATTTCGGCCGCTGCGTGATCCGCACGGGCGAGGAGATGCTGTCGCCCGAGAGCGCGGAGCGCTTTCGCGACCTGAAGCGCGAGATCGACGCCGCGCTGCGCGCGCTCATTCGCGAAGCCGTCGCCGACGGGTCCATGGTCCCGGTCGACGAGCGCATCGCGGCCTTCACCTTCGCGGGCGCGCTCAATTGGCCCGCGCGCTGGTTCGACCCGGACGGTCCCGAATCCGCGCAGGCCACGGCCGAGCATATGGTGGACCTGCTGATCGCGGGTTGCACGCCGCGATAGGCGAAGGCGCCTTCGATCCGGGGGCTATTGGCAGTTGCCCGGGCGTCGTTCTTCCTTGCCGCCTGCCAGGAACCAGCGCGATTGCGCGGGCGATGCCTCTTCGTCGAAATAGCAGACGTCCGTCGCGCCGGTTTTGGGATCGATATGCACGGACCATTGGTGCGGTCCGCAATTATGGGCCTCACACGCCCAGGACATGACCTTGCCTCCGCGCATCTCGATCGGCGCGGCCGGGCCTTCGAGCGTCTCGATCGCCCCCCGCGCCTTCGCATCCTTCACGGTCGCGGCGATCCCGGCCTTGACGGCGGGATGGTCGTTCCAGGCGACGCCGCCCACCTTGTCGAAGGGATATTTGTCGACATAGGCGGCAAGCCCGCTTGCTCCGGCGGCGGCTTCGGGGACCGCGGGGGCAGCGGTCTCCGGCGCCGGCGAGGCGGCGTCCGGGGACGCGGCGGCTTCAGGGACCGATGGCGCGGGCGCGTCGGCCGCCTCTTCCTTCGCGGAGCCGCAGGCGGCGAGCAACAGCGTCGCAAAGCCGAGCAGGACGGCGGCGCGCGCGGACAGGCGATCGATGGTCATAGTCCTCTCCTCCATATCTGCGCGCTTTATGCCGTGCCGCTTGCGCGAAGACAATCAGCGGCAGCGCACATCCTTGTTGCCGCCGCGATCGATCGCGCGCCCCGCGACCGCGCCGCCGATCGCACCGAGCACGGTGCCCAGCGTTTCCGAGCCGCCCGGTGCGATGACGTTGCCGACCACGCCGCCCGCGATGCCGCCGACGATCAGTCCCGTGGTGCCGTCCGACCGGCGGCAATAATATTTGCCGTCGCGCCCGCGATAGATGCGATCGTTGTCCGACAGGCGCCGTTCGCGATAGCGGCGGTCGCCGCGATAATAATTGTCGGCATAGGTCATAGTCATAGCGGCCATAGTCGCGGTCGCCATAGCGGTCCGTGGAGGCGCAGCCGCCCGCCAGAGCGGTCGCGGCGGCGAGGGGGAGAAGCATGATCTTTTTCATTGTGGGACTCCTTGCCGGAGTCCGCCGCGCCGCGCCCGGTTGGCGGGGCACGCGGACAGGCATTATGGAGTTATAATCCGCGAAGCGCGGCGCGAGTTCCCCCGCCGTCCCGGCCCGACTGCGGGCGCTGAGGGGGCGGGAGGATACGAAATAGATCAGGCGCGTTACGCGATGGTAACGCCTGCCGCGCTATGATGCGCACCATGCCGACTGAAATCAGCGCCCTGATCGACAAGCCGTTGCTGCTGGCGTTGGTGCTGGCCGTCGGCGCGGCGATCGGTGTCGGCGCCGAGCGGATCGTCGAGGGCTGGAAACGCACCGAGCGTCGCGAGCGCTGGCGGCGGCGCAAGGGGCAGGGGCGGTGGGCCGGCGGTAAGGCGAAGCTCGCGTCGGTCGCGCCGCAGCCGAAGCCGAAGCCAATTAATGCGGTGGCGACTGCCGCCGAACAATTGCGCGTGGTGATGGAAGCGGAATTCTCTGCGCGGCCGTTGCTCAATCAGGGGGAACGGCGCTTGCTGACGGTGCTCGACAAGATGCTGGCCGAGGACAGCCCCGGCTGGCGCGCGATGGGGCAGGTGTCGCTGGGTGAAATCCTGGCGAGTCCCGATGAGGCCGCCTTTTTCGCCGTCAATTCGAAGCGCGTCGACTTGCTGATCGTCGATGCCGACTGCCGTCCGCTCCATGCTGTCGAGATGCAGGGCAAAGGGCATCACCTGAGCGACACCACTGCCGCGCGCGACGCCGTAAAGCGCGAGGCGCTGCGCCGTGCGGGGATCGGCTATGTGGAAGTGGTCAGCGGCGACACGCCTGCGGAAGTGCGGGCGATAGTGCGGAAGCTGGTGGGGCAGGGTCGCGTGTAACCTCACGTCACCACTCCAACCCCTGAACGGCCTTGAATGGGGACCGCTGTCGGGGCGTCAATCATGCTCCCTGCCGCCCGCGCCCATATACAGCTCCCGCCCCGTCTCCTCATAGACCTTGCTCATTTCGGCCATGCCCTTTTCGGCGTCTTCGGCCGCGACGAAGGCGTCGGCGGGCTGGTTCTGGAGGCGGGCGAATTCACGCACTTCCTGCGTGATCTTCATCGAGCAGAATTTCGGCCCGCACATCGAACAGAAATGCGCGCTCTTCGCGCCCTCGGCGGGCAGGGTCTGGTCGTGGTACTGCTCGGCCGTGTCGGGGTCGAGGCTCAGGTTGAACTGGTCGCGCCAGCGGAATTCGAAGCGCGCCTTGCTGAGCGCGTCGTCGCGGACCTTGGCGGCGGGGTGGCCCTTGGCGAGGTCGGCGGCGTGGGCGGCGAGCTTGTACGTCACCACGCCGACTTTCACATCGTCGCGGTCGGGCAGGCCCAGATGCTCCTTGGGCGTGACGTAGCAGAGCATCGCCGTGCCGTACCAGCCGATCATCGCCGCGCCGATGCCGCTGGTGATATGGTCGTAGCCCGGCGCGATGTCGGTGGTGAGCGGCCCGAGCGTGTAGAAGGGCGCCTCGCCGCACGCCTCCAGCTGCTTGTCCATATTCTCCTTGATCTTGTGCATCGGGACGTGGCCCGGTCCCTCGATCATCACCTGCACGTCCTGGTCCCACGCGCGCTTGGTCAGCTCGCCCAGCGTATAGAGTTCGGCGAATTGCGCCTCGTCGTTGGCGTCGGCGATGCTGCCGGGGCGCAGGCCGTCGCCAAGGCTGTAGGCGATGTCATAGGCCTTCATGATCTCCGTGATCTCGTCGAAGCGGTCGTAGAGGAAGCTTTCCTTGTGATGCGCGAGGCACCATTTCGCCATGATGCTGCCGCCGCGCGACACGATGCCGGTGACGCGCTTCGCGGTCAGCGGGATATAGGGCAGGCGCACGCCCGCGTGGATGGTGAAATAATCGACGCCCTGCTCGGCCTGCTCGATCAGCGTGTCGCGGAAGATTTCCCACGTCAGCTCCTCGGCGATGCCGCCGACTTTTTCCAGCGCCTGATAGATGGGGACGGTGCCGATCGGCACGGGGGAATTGCGGATGATCCATTCGCGCGTGTCGTGGATGTTGCGGCCCGTCGACAGGTCCATGACGGTGTCGGCGCCCCAGCGGATCGACCAGACCATCTTGTCGACTTCGGAGGCGACGTCCGACGCGACCGCGCTGTTGCCGATATTGGCGTTGATCTTGACCAGGAAGTTGCGGCCGATCGCCATCGGCTCGCTTTCGGGATGGTTGATGTTCGACGGGATGATCGCGCGGCCGCGCGCGACTTCCTCGCGGACGAATTCGGGGGTGACGTAATCTGGGATCGCGGCGCCCCAGTCCTGCCCATCGCGGACATATTCGGCCAGCCGCTCGCGGCCCAGATTCTCACGCGTCGCGACATATTCCATCTCGGGTGTGATGATGCCGCGGCGGGCATAGTGCATCTGGCTGACGTTCGCGCCGGGCTTGGCGCGCAGCACGGTCTTGCGGACGCCCGGGAAAGCCGGCACGCCGCCCGAGCGATCGGGACCGAGCTGGCCGTTATCCTCCGGGCGCACCTCGCGCTGCGCGATTTCCTCGATGTCGCCGCGCGCGCGAATCCACGCGCTGCGCAGTTCGGGAAGGCCCTGGGCGATGTCGATGCGGGCATTCGGATCGGTATAGGGACCGGAGGTGTCATAGACGCGCACGCTCGGCTCGCCCGAATGCGGGTCGAGATCGATCTCGCGCATCGCGACCCGGATGCCGCTGCCCGTGGGCGATGCGACATGGACCTTGCGGCTGCCGCGAATCGGGCCAGTGGTCACGCCGATGCGGTCGGCGGCTTCAATGCGGGAATCGATGTCGGCCATGTGTCTCGCTCCATTGCACCGGAGCGAAAGACGGATTTCCTGTGCGGAACGCCGGCCCTCCCTCCGCCCGAGTTACCGGGATCAGGTTCGACGGGTCGCGGTCTATTCCGCTCTCAACCTGCTGTTGCAAGACAGGCTCCCCGGGGATGGCGCGACATTAGGGCGGAACGGGCGCCTTGTCCACATCGCCTTGTCCGCTTAGGACGGCGTGCATGGGGGCGGAGCGGATGAATGGACATGTGACGCGGCGCGACTGGGGCATTGTGCTGGGGATCGCGCTCGCGCTGCGGCTGCTCTCGGCATGGTTCGAGACGGTGCTGCATCCCGACGAGGTCTATCAATATCTGGAAGGCGCGTTCCGCGTGACGCACGGCTATTCCGTGATGACATGGGAATATCGCGACGGGATGCGCGCCGACCTGTTTCCCTGGCTGCTGAGCTGGCCGATGCGGCTGGGCGAATGGATCGCGCCGGACAGCCGCCTGCCGATCCTGCTCCCCCGCGTCCTGATGGCGCTGTCGTCACTGGCGATCGTCGCGGCGGCGGGGTGGATGGGGGCGCGGATTTCGCGCGCGCATTTCTGGACGGCGGGTCTGGTGGCGGCCTTCTGGACCGACCTTGTCGGCTTTGCGCCGCATCCGCTGACCGAACAGCTGGCGGCGGTGCTGGCGGTCCCGGCGATCGCGTTGCTGGCCCAGCGCGGGCGCGGGCCAGGGGCACTGACGGGCATCGGCTTCGTCTTGGGGCTGGCCTTTCTGTTCCGGCCGCATCTGGCGCCCGCGATCGGGCTGACGGCCCTATATTATCTGTGGACGGTGCGGTTCCGGGGCATTGTGCCGCTGCTGGGCGGCAGCCTGCTGGCGCTCGCCGTGGGGGCGGTCAGCGACATCGCCGGGGGCGACACTCCGTTCGAATGGATGGTCCATAATTATACGCGCAACATCGTCGACAATGTGTCGGCGCGCTATGGCGTGTCGGGACCGCTCGGCTATGCGGTCGAGGTCTGGCAGGTCTGGTCGGTGTGGACCGTGCCGATCCTCGCGCTCGCGGCGTGGGGCGCGCGCCGCTATCCGCTGCTGATGCTGTTCGCGCTGGTGAACATCATCGTCCACAGCGCGATCGGGCACAAGGAATATCGCTTCCTCATCCCGTCACTGACGGCGCTCATCCTGCTGGCGGGCGTCGCGACCGCCGACTTCGCCGCCTGGTGGGCGAAGCGGCGCGGGGGCGACGTCGCGCGGCGGCTGAAGGTCCTGACCGTCTATTGGCTGCTCGCGGCGGCGACGGTCGTGCCCGTGTACAAGGCGCGCGACACCTTCATCGTCACGCCCTTCACGGCGCGGGCGATCGACGCCGCGCGAGCGCGCCCTGACCTGTGCGGTTTCGCGCTGGTCGGGCGGGAGTTCGACGGAAGCTATGGCTATGCGCGGCTGCGGCGCGACGTGCCGATCTTCATCCGCGGCCGGGGCGATCCGCGCATCGACCCGGCGCTGTACAACAGCGCGGTCGTCTGGGCCGGCCATGAAAGCGAATTGTCACCGGCGTTCGTGAAAAAGGCGTGCGGGAACGGCGAGCAAAAGCAGTGCGTCTATGAACGGCCGGGCGCGTGCAGCGGCGCGCCGTCGCCGTCGGAGATCAACCGCTATCTGCGCGAGCGGGGGATGTGAGGCGCGCGTGATGCTGTCCTCCTTGTCACGTTGAACCCGGTTCAGCATCCATGGTCTGCCTTTTCGGCAAGCGCCGCGTTTTTTGTTTCACACAAAGGCACAAGGAAGGTGGCTTGGGGCCGGCAAGCCCCTTATCATTTCGACGGTACGACTGGCCCTGCCGTTGGAATGGAAAGCCTCTTCGCGGCAAGCGCGACCTCTTCGCGTCTTCGCGTCTTCGCGTGAGACCAGCCTGCACCGCCCTGACGGGCAAGCGCCGGACCATGGACCCCGGATCAAGTCCGGGGTGACGATGGGAAGGGGTAGGACGGCGGGTTACTCCGCCGCCACCGCCTCGCGCTTCTCCGCGCGCTTGCCGTCATAGACGAAGGCCGGGTCCATCAGGTCGATGTGGGGGAAGGCGTCCTTTTCCGCCCAATAATCCTGATTGTGCCGCCATTCGGGCTTGTCGCCGCGCCGGGGCATTTTCGACAGGCCGCGCATCAGATAGCCGGGGTTGAAATTATCCTCCTCGATCCACGGCAGGATTTCCATCCCCTGATCCTCGGGGCGCAGCGCGACCTCGACTTTCTTCGCGCCGATGTCGTCCATGTGGTTCAGCAGATTGCAGACGAAATCGCCCATCATATCGACGCGCAGCGTCCAGCTCGCCCGGAAATAGCCCATCACCCAGGCGAGGTTGGGCACGCCCGTCATCATCATGCCGCGATAGGTGACGGTGTCGTTCCAGTCGATGGCCTTGCCGTCGACCTCGAACGGGATGCCGCCCATCACCGACAGGTTGAATCCCGTCGCGGCGACGATGATGTCGGCCTCGATCTCTGTCCCGTCTGCCGTGCGCACGCCCTTTTCGGTGAAGCGGTCGATGGTGTCGGTGACGACGGTCAGCTTGCCCTGGGTCGCCGCGCGGAAGATGTCGCCTTCGGGGCAGAAGGCCAGCCGCTGCTGCCATACGCGATATCGGGGCGTGAAATGCGGCTCGAACTGGAAGTCGGGGTTGCCGGAAAAGGCGCGGATCAGTTCCTTCAGATCCTCGAACACCGCGTCGGGTTCGGTCTGGGCACGGCGTGTCAGCAGGTCCTGATCATACATGATCTGCGCGCGCACGACGCGGTGGATCGTCGGTTCGTCGATGCCGATCTCGCGCAGCCGGTCGGCCAGTTCGTTCTTGTTCTCCGAACAGAAGAAATAGGTGGGCGAGCGCTGGAGCATCGTCACATGCGCGGCCTTTTCGGCGAAGGCGGGCACCACGGTCGCGGCGGTCGCGCCCGACCCGATGACGAGGATGCGCTTGCCCGCATAATCGGTCGCGGGGTCCCAAAGCTGGGCGTGGACGAACTGACCCTTGTAGTCGGACAGCCCCGGCCAGTCGGGGATATAGGGCTTTTCATGGTCGTAATAGCCCTGGCACATCCACAGGAAATTGGCAGTGAAGGTGACGGCGGCGCCGTCCGCCTTGCGCACTGCCTCGACCGTCCAGCGATTGTCGTCGCTCGACCAGCGGCAGGCGGTGATGCGGTGGCCATAGCGGATATGCTCGCCGATGCCGCTTTCCTCGATCACGTCGCCCATATATTTCAGGATTTCCGCGCCGCTGGCGATCGGCGCCCCGACCCAGGGCTTGAAACGATAGCCGAAGGTGTAGAGGTCGGAATCGGACCGGACGCCGGGATATTTATGCGTCTCCCACGTCCCGCCGAACGTGTCCTTCATCTCCAGTATCACATAGCTTTTGCCGGGACATTGCTGCTGAAGGTGAAAGGCCGATCCGATCCCGGAAATGCCCGCGCCGACGATGAGCACGTCGACATGCGCCGGGGCGTCGCTCACTGCCTGAATTGCCGTCGCCATTGGTCCGCTCCCATTTCGTTATCCGGTGATGCTAGGAAGGAAACATGAGTCGCGCCAGCCCTCATTGATCGAAATCAAACGCCGTTTTCGCCTTCTTATCCGGTCCGCCTCGCGAGCCAGACGCCGGCGACCATCAGCGCGATGCCAAGGGCGCGCCGCGCATCGACGGGAAAGCGTATCGCCCCGAACAGGCCGAAATGGTCGATCGCCGCGGCGCTGAGCAACTGCCCGACCAGAACGAAGAAGATCGCGTTGCCGACACCGAAGCGCGGCACGATGAAAGTGACGGAAATGACATAGAAGGCGACGAAGAATCCGCCGAAATAATAAGCGACGGGAATGTCGCCGGACAGCCGGATATGCCCCGCCGTACCCGTCAGCACGGACAGCGTCAGCGCGATCAGCGTGGCGAGGCCGAACAGGATGACGGATGCCGCCATCGGACTGCCGAGGCGCATGCCCAGCCCGCCGTTCAGCGCGGCGAGGATCGGGATGCCGATTCCGGTCAGCAGCATGATCGCGGCGAAGGCGGGGGCATGGCTCGTCGTCATCGGCCGGGTTCCCCGCCCACCGCCTTGCGGGCCTGCGCCGCGCGATAATCCGGGACGGGCAAGCCGCCGATCCCCCAATTGTCGACGTCCACTTCGTCGATCACGACCACCGTGGTCGCGGGATTCTTGCCGAGGACGCGCTGAAGCAGGTCGGTGGCGCCCGCGATCAGCTCGCGCTTTTGTTCGGCGGTGACGCCTTCGCGCGTGATGCGGATATTGACATAGGGCATCGGCTTCTCCTTTTCGTGACGAACGACGATAAGGGACCGGAAGGGGAATTGACAGATGAGCCGTGCGGCCCGTCTTTCCGGCTATGCGCTGATGGCGCTTGCCGCCGTCCTTGCGCTGGCGATGCGGCGCGGGATGGTCGATCATCTCGGTCCCTTTCCCGTCGCGGCGGTCGCGTTGCTGACCGGCATGATCGGCGTGATGCTGGTGTTCACGGACCTGATGGTGCGCGGCCTTTATGCGCAAGTCGCGGCGGCGAAGCACGCTAATGACGAAGAGGAGCGGGGCTAATTCTCTTCTTCGTCATGCTGAACTTGTTTCAGCCTCCATGGCCTGAGCGTGCGGAAGACGCCGCGTAGACCGGAAACCCGGACCATGGATGCTGAAACAAGTTCAGCATGACGAGAGGGGGAAGGGAGCGGAGGGATGAGACCGTCCCCGTTCCGTCCCCTTTTCGTTCGACAGTTTCGGCGCTTACCAGTATGAGGGCGCGATGACAGACCGTCCGCATACGCCGCTGCTCGACACGGTGGATGTCCCAGCCGACCTCCGCAAGCTGAAGCCCGAACAGCTCCCGCAACTGGCCCATGAATTGCGGGCCGAGATGATCTCCGCCGTCGGGACGACCGGCGGCCATCTGGGTTCGGGGCTGGGCGTCGTCGAACTGACGGTCGCGATCCACTATGTGTTCGAAACCCCGCGCGACAAGCTGATCTGGGACGTCGGCCATCAATGCTATCCGCACAAGATCCTCACGGGCCGCCGTGGCCGCATCCGCACCTTGCGGCAGGGCGGTGGGCTGTCGGGCTTCACCAAGCGCAGCGAAAGCGAATATGATCCCTTCGGCGCCGCGCACAGCTCGACCTCGATCAGCGCGGCGCTGGGCTTTGCCGTCGCGAACAGGCTGGCCCGCCAGCCAGGCCGCGCGATCGCGGTGATCGGCGACGGGTCGATGTCGGCGGGCATGGCCTATGAAGCGATGAACAACGCCAAACAGGCGGGCAACCGGCTGGTCGTCATCCTCAACGACAATGACATGTCGATCGCGCCGCCGGTGGGCGGGCTGTCGGCCTATCTGGCGCGGCTGGTGTCGTCGCGGCCCTTCCTGGAGTTGCGGGAGATCGCGCGGCGCTTTGCCCGGCGGCTGCCCGAACCGCTGCACAAGGCGGCGCGGCGGACCGACGAGTTCGCGCGCGGCATGGCGATGGGCGGGACCTTGTTCGAGGAACTGGGATTTTATTATGTCGGGCCGATCGACGGCCATAATCTCGACCATCTGATCCCGGTGCTGGAAAATGTCCGCGACAGCGACCATGGTCCCGTGCTGATCCACGCCGTGACAAAGAAGGGCCACGGCTATGCCCCCGCCGAGGCGGCGGCCGACAAATATCACGGCGTGCAGAAATTCGACGTCATCACTGGCGAGCAGGCCAAGGCGCCGCCGGGACCGCCCGCCTATCAGAACGTGTTCGGCGAGACGCTGGCCAAGCTTGCCGATACGGACAAGCGCATCGTCGCGATCACGGCGGCGATGCCGTCGGGGACCGGCGTGGACAAATTCGCGAAGGCGCACCCCGACCGCGCCTTCGACGTCGGCATTGCCGAACAGCATGCCGTGACCTTCGCGGCGGGGCTGGCGGCGCAGGGGATGCGACCGTTCGCGGCGATCTATTCGACCTTTCTCCAGCGCGCCTATGATCAGGTCGTGCACGATGTTGCGATCCAGAATCTGCCGGTGCGGTTCGCGATCGACCGCGCGGGGCTGGTCGGCGCGGACGGCTCGACGCACGCGGGGGCGTTCGATATCGCCTATCTCGCGACGCTGCCCAACATGGTGGTGATGGCGGCCGCCGACGAGGCGGAACTGGTCCATATGACCTATACCGCCGCCGAATATGACGCCGGGCCGATCGCCTTCCGTTATCCGCGCGGCGGCGGCACCGGCGTGCCGCTGCCCGACGTCCCCCAGAAGCTGGAGATCGGCAAGGGCCGCGTCGTGCGCAGCGGCAAGACGGTCGCGATCCTGTCGCTCGGCACGCGGCTGGCGGAGGCGTTGAAGGCGGCCGACACGTTGGAGGCGCGCGGGCTGTCGACCAGCGTCATCGACCTGCGCTTCGCCAAGCCGCTCGACGAGGACCTGATCCGCCGCACGCTGGCGGGCCATGAAGTGTGCGTGACGATCGAGGAAGGCGCGATCGGCGGCCTTGGCGCGCATGTGCTGACCCTGGCGAGCGACGAAGGGCTGATCGACGCGGGGCTGAAATTGCGCACGATGCGTTTACCGGACGTGTTTCAGGAGCATGATTCCCCGGGCGCGCAATATGACGAAGCGGGCCTCAACGCGCCACAGATCGTCGATACGGTGCTGAAAGCGCTGCGTCACAACAGCGCGGGCGTGGAGGAAGCGGGCGCGCGGGCGTGAGCTTAGAGAGCCATCACGGTTGGAACGATCTCTATCTAAGTTTGGGTTCTTGGCCCGAAAGGATTGTTGAAGCAGTTAATGGAGGCAATAGAGCGCGCGATGAGCGTGATTTTTATCTTAGTTTCTTTGTTCAATGTCATTCGCTGCGCGACTGGTCGATCCAAAGCGGTGCTTTGGACAAGGAACTAATCGATACGGCGATACAGTCGTATGACTGCATGGCGCTTTGTCGAGATATCGCAAATCGATACAAGCACCTTACGATTCATAAACCGAGCATCGACGCCGATTGGTCACTATGGACCGATTATGACGAGGCTGGCGAACCCCTCCGCATAACAGCGAAGAGCAAAACTTGGCTAGCTTGGGATTTGATGATCGAATGTGTCAGTTTCTGGGAAATGATCGCTGCGGCCTATGGTCTTGGTGAAAGGAAGCAAGTGTTCCGACCCTCATGATTGGGGGCGTCTTGCATTCAAACTTATCGGTACACCTCACGCCGATGGCCTACCGCAATGACCACGATGACCATCCGCCCATCCTCGATCTTCGCGATCACGCGATAGTCGCCGATACGATAGCGCCAATAGCCCGCGCGCTCGCCGACCATCGCCTTGCCGCGCTGGCGCGGGTTTTCGAGTGTGGCGACTTGCTCCAGCCCGGCGAGGATGCGCTCGCCGATGCTGCGCGGCAGCTTGCGGAGTTGCCGCCGTGCGGCTGCGTCGAACTCAAGCGTCCAGACCAAGTTCGCGCCGCATCTGGTCTATCGAAACGCTCTTGCCCGCGTCGGGATGATTGAGCGCTTCTTCGAGCAGCGTGATATCTTCCAGATCCTCGATATATTCCTCGATCGCCTTGCGGGCGAGGGCGGTCTTGGTTCGGCCCGACCGCTTGGCGGCGGCGGCGAGGCGTTCTTCCAGTTCCCTGTCGAGACGGATGGCCAGCATGGCGAAGCTCCTTTGCTATACGTGTATAGCAAAGTTACCGATTTCGCAATCTGGACTGATGAAGGGGTGTCAGGCCCCCGGAATCGCCGCCGTCGCGTCGCGGCCGTCGCCTTCGGGGGCGGCGAGGATGTCGCGGACGACCAGCCCCTTGTCGACGACCTGCGTGTCGGGGCTGCCGATATTGCTGCGGATGCCGGGATCGGCCCGCGTGCCGTCGGCGCTGCCGATGATCGCGCTTTCGGTCTCGCTGCGCGGAGAGTCGCCGCCGAACAGGGCGCGCAGCGTCTGTTCGGCGGTCGATTCGCCGCCGGCGCGCGCGGCGCCCGGCGCGGGCGGCGTCAGCGCGAAATCGGGGGGGACGATCAGCGGCGCCTGGCGCGACACCGCGAATTCGTCGGGCCGGTCGCGCCCGAACAGGCTGTTCGAGCCGCAGGCCGACAGGGTCGTCGCGAGGATCGAGGCGGCGAGGATGGCACTGGTCCGGTTCACTGACATATACTCCTGATGCGCCCCGTTAATCCTTGGCGGCCTGCTCGACCGCCGGCGGCGCCTTTTCGCCCAAGAGCAGCGCGCGCGCAACCAGCAAAAGCACGCCGATGGTGATGCAGGCATCGGCGACGTTGAAGATCATGAACGGCCGGAAATCGCCGAAATGTAGGTCGGCGAAATCGGCGACATAGCCGTAACGGACGCGATCGACGATATTGCCCAGCGCGCCGCCGAGGATCAGCGCGAGCGCGATCACGTCGCCGCGCTGCTTCTCGCGTGCCATCCACAGCGCGACGGCGCTGGCGACCAGCCCGGTCACCGCGACCAGCGTCCAGCGCGTCGTATTGTTGCAGTTGGAGAACATCGACAGCGAAATGCCGCAATTCTCCGCCCAGGTCAGGTTGAAGAAGGAGGTGATCTCGATCATCCCGCCCGGCTGCGTCGCCAGCGACAGCGGCACGATAACGACCCACTTGACGACCTGGTCGAGAAGGAAGGCCGCCGCGGCGACGAGCAGGCCAAGGCGCAGATATGGCGAGCGTTTGCTTGTCATGCCTTGTCCAATACCGTCTCGCAGCGATTGCACAAGCCGCCGTCCTCGGCGACTTCGGGCAAGTGGCGCCAGCAGCGCCCGCATTTGTGATGGTCGGTGCGCTTCACGTCCCATTCGCCCCGGTGGACGGTCGCGGTGATGAAGATTTCCTCATAATCGACATCGCCTGCCGCTTCGGGCAGCCAGACTTCGGCCTCCAGGCTGGACCGGACGATCTTTTCGCGGCGCAGCGGTTCGATGCGTTCGGTGACGGCGGAGCGCAGGGCGCGGATAGCCGCCCATTTTTCGGCGAGCGCGCTATGGCTCCACACGGCCTCGACGCCGGGCCATTCGAGCAGGTGGACGCTGCCCGCATCGGGATAGCGCGTGCCCCATACTTCCTCGGCCGTGAACACCAGCACCGGCGCGGCATAGCGGACGAGAGCGTGGAACAAGATGTCGAGCACGCTGCGATAGGCGCGGCGTGTGTCGGTGCCCAGCGGCGCGGCGGGACCAAGGTCGCAGTAGAGCACATCCTTGCGGATATCGAAGTAGAAGGCCGACAGATCCTCGTTGCAGAAGTCGGCGAGGCGGCGGGTGTAGCTGTTATAGTCGAAATCATCGACGGCCCGCGCCATGTCGCGGTCGAGTTCTGCGAGCAGGCTCAGCATATAGCGCTCCAGCTCCGGCATCGCCGCGACGTCGGTGACGCGCTCCTCCTCCGTGAAACCTTCGAGCGCGCCGAGCAGATAGCGGAACGTGTTGCGCAGCTTGCGATACTGGTCGGCGACGCCGGTCAGGATTTCCTTGCCGATGCGGTGATCCTCGGTGAAATCGACCGACAGCGCCCACAGGCGGAGGATATCGGCGCCATAGTCGCGCATCAGGTCGATCGGGCTGATCGTGTTGCCGAGCGACTTGGACATCTTCATGCCCTTGGCGTCCATGGTGAAGCCGTGCGTCAGCACCGCCTTGTAGGGTGCGCGGCCGCGCGTGCCGCAGCTTTCGAGCAGCGACGACTGGAACCAGCCGCGATGCTGGTCGCTGCCTTCCAGATAGAGGTCGGCGGGGTGCGTCGATCCGTCGTGGCGAACGAGTTGCGGCCAGCGCCCGCTTTCCAGCACGAAGGCGTGCGTCGAGCCCGAATC
>PHEM01000035.1 GCA_002842935.1 Alphaproteobacteria bacterium HGW-Alphaproteobacteria-13
GAGCAGATGCTTCTCCTCGGTCTTGGCGCGCCAGTAATAGACGCCGCTGACCAGTCCCAGCAGGACGACGTTCCGCGCCGCCTCGACCCAGCCCCCCGCCGTGACGAGGAACGGCAGCGAGCCGAGCCACCAGGTCAGATTCTTCGAGATATAGGCGGGATGGCGCGTGAAGGCATAAGGCCCGTGCGTGATGATGCCGCGGTGCGTGAGGTTGGAGAAGCGGATGCCGAACGCCATCGTCGCCCAGCTGTAGACCGCCGTCAGCGCCGCGAGCAGGACGCCCCACAGGATCAGCAGCCCGTCATGCCCCTCCAGCCAATAGCCCCAGTCCGCGCCGTTCACCTGATAGTCGAGCGGCCCGCCGTGCATCAGCAGGAAAGGCGGATAGCAGATCAGCGCCGCAACCCACGCCATGCCATAGGGGTTGGCGGTGCGGATATGGGCGTCGAGCGGCTTCAGCGTCAGGATATAGCCGACCGTCGCGATATGGACATCGACCAGATAGAGAAGGTTGATCGCCCAGATGCCGGTCATATAGGGATTGGCGAGCACATCGGCGATCGGCACCGTCACCAGCGCCGAGAAATTGCCCGGCACGATCGACAGCATGAAGGCCGTGAAAAAGCCTTTCACGGTCCAGGCGCGGAAATGATGGCCGATCGCGCGGCCATCGACGGGCGTTCCCGGCGCGACCAGCCAGCGGCCGAACTGATAGCAGCCGTCGCGCGGATCGGCCATGCGGCGGTCGAGCCACAGCATATAGGGCACCGACAGCAGCACCAGCCACGGCGCGACGCCTTCGAGCAGCGCCATCGAAAAGGCGTAATTGCCTTCCCAATAATAGCGCAGCGCCGCATAGGCGATCGCGATCAGCCCCCATGTCGCCCACAGCCCGGCCAGCTTGGTCAGGCTGATGTCGATCGTCTCGCGCCACGGGCGGCGCAGCGACCAGTCGATGCCGGTCGAGGGATTGCGGTGCACCTTGTCGATCAGCACCGACCAGAGCACCATCGGCACGCCGCACGCCAGCACGCTGGCGATGGCCGACGCCGGCCCGCTGAGCGGTCCGCGCGTCCCCCAGTCGACACCGAGCGCCGCCGCGACGTCGGGCGCGTGGCGCGCCAGCAGCAGATAGGAGATCAGGCCGAACAGCCCGGCGAAGCCGACGCCCGCGCTGACCGCCGAACGCGGGCGGGCGCGGCGTCCGCTGCGCCCCGTGTCGAGGGCCTGCGGTTCGGATGGCGCGGAATGAGTCATGCTGTTCACACCGTCGCCCTAACCGGAAATGGTAAGCAAGCCGTCAATGATTGCGACGATTCGCCGAGGTCCCTTTCCCGCCGATGGCGGCCTTTTCCGCCCTTCGCACCATTCACCGCGTCCTGGTTTCGATTCGGCGCGAGTCGCGGGCCAAAGATTCGCCTACAGGCACCACCCCTGATATGGGGCCGCCAAGTTCGGGGCGGAGGGCCGCGGAACAACAAGACGGGGTCGTGGCTTGTCTTCGCAATCGACGGGTCTGCGCCATTGGCGCCAGCGCTTTTCCGCGCTGTTTCAGGACCATGAAATCTATATTCGCACGCATGGACACGTCCGTTTCCTGCGCATCAGCGCCGTCTGGCAAAAGCGCGTCGCGCTGCTCGCGGGGCTGGTGGCGCTGCTCTGGGCCGGGGTGACGCTGGCGATTCTCGCGAATCAGCTGCTGACCTCGAGCGAGCGGGCGCAGGTCGCCGCGCAGAAGCAGGCCGCCGCCGCCGCGGAGGCGCGCATCGCCCAATATCGCGACCGCGTCGGCGAGATCGCCGCCGACCTCGACGAACGCCAGGCGCAGCTGGAGGAATGGCAGAAAGTCTATTTCGGCGCCGAACCCGCCGCGGACGAAAGCACGAAGGATGGCGCGCAAGAGGGCGCCGCCGCCGCCCCGATCAAGACCGGCGCGATCGATCCCCGTCTGCCGCCCGAAGCGCGGATGCTCGCGCGCCTCGAGACGCGGCAGGAGGCGCTGTCGGCGCGCCTGCTCGCGGCCGTCAACGAACGCGCCGCCAATGCCGAGGCCGCCGTCGCCAAGCTGGGTCTCGACCCGCGCGCGATCGTCCGCAGCGCGGCAAGCGGCCGGGGCGGTCCCTTCATCCCCTATCGCGCGGGGATGGGGCGCAGCGGCATGGGCAAGGCAAAGGCGCTGGGCGCTTCCTTCGCCGCGCTCGAAGGTGCGCTGTTCCGCATGGAGGTGCTGGAACGCACGCTGGTCGCCGTGCCGTCGGGCCGTCCGGCCGATGTGCTGATGCAATCGTCGGGCTTCGGCTATCGCCGCGATCCGTTCACGGGCGCGGGCGCGATGCATAGCGGCATCGACTTTCGCGGGCCGGTCGGCACGCCGATCCTAGCCGCCGCGCCGGGCCGGGTCAGCTTCGTCGGCGTCAAGTCGGGCTATGGCAATGTCGTCGAGGTCGATCACGGCCAGGGCATCATGACGCGATACGCCCACTTGTCGGGCTTCACCGCCAGGGTCGGCGCCGATGTCGCGGCGGGCGAACAGATCGCCAAAATGGGTTCGACCGGCCGCTCGACCGGCAGCCACCTGCATTTCGAAGTCCATCTGAACGGCGCCGCGGTCAACCCGCGCCGCTTCCTGGAGGCCAAAGCCGATGTTCTTGAAGTCAAAGCCGACGCCCGGCAGCGAGTCGGCGCCATCGCCGCGAGCGCCGACTAAGATGGCGACGGGCGCGCATCATACGACCTTCTCGATCCTGGGTTCGGATGTCGTCGTCACCGGCAATGTCGCGGCCAGCGTCGATCTGCATGTCGACGGCAAGATCGAAGGCGACCTGAAATGCGCCAATCTGGTCCAGGGCGAGGCGAGCGAGATCAAGGGCGCCGTGATCGCGGAAACGGCGAAGCTGGCGGGGCTGGTCGACGGGTCGATCGAGGCCAAGACGCTGATCGTCCACGCCAGCGCGCGGATCACGGGCGACGTGATCTATGAGAATATCACCATCGAGAATGGCGGACAGGTCGACGGCAAGCTGAGCCACCGCCGCGCCGGGGCAGTCAAGGGTCCGCCGCCGCTGGAGGTGGTGGAGAACAGGACGGCGTCGCTGGGGAGCTGATTCAGGATTTTCCCGTCACCCACGCAAAGGCCTCGTCGCGCCCTTCGGGTTCGAAGACGCGATAGCTGATGTGCGGCAGCAGCGCGCTTTCGATCTTCGTCGCCGCGCGAATCCAGCCCTGGTCGGCGACCACGGCGACGCGGCCGAAACGGTCGAGCTTGCCGAGCAGTGGCAGCGCCCGCATCGCATAGGAACCGAGACCCGCCACCTCGATCCCGTCGATCGAACGGGTTTCGACGAAGACATGCACCTTGTCGTGCCGCGCCATGGCGCCGTCGAGCCGGTCCATGATCGTGTCGAGTTCGGCGCCACTGATCTTGTCGGTAACGCACACGGCGATCACGTCGTCGGCGCTGTCGATAATGTCGAGCATGGTGCATCTCCCGTGCGGCCGAAAAGGTGAAAGGCGATCGTTGCCACAGCTGGGCGTTCGTGTCACCGTCGATCTATGCCGGACCCTGAAGAGACCGCCGAGCGACGCAGACGAGGCAGAGGTTGCGGCTGCCTGCTTTTGCTGGCGTTGGTGCCGTTGCTTCTGGTCAAGGCTTGCCGATGGGCCGACGCGCATCCGTCGGATCGCGAAATGCTTGCGGAATTCCAGGACAACCGTGCCATTTTTTCCGACCTCCTAAAGATGATCGGAGACGAGAAGCGCGTGACACGGATCGGAGACAATTTCATCTGGATCGACGGCATGACAAGCGTGTCGGGGACAGATCGACCACGCTATCTCCCCGACGATAGACTGAAGCGTTATCGCGCGCTTTTCAAAGCACTCAAGCTGGAGAGCGGGGTCATCCGCCATGATGACGGAAGTGTCGGGTTCATCCGTAGCAGCAGCGGAATTGTCACTAGTGGGTCCAGCAAGGAATTCATCTGGTCCAAACATATAGGTGACGCAGTTATGCCGCCATCCGACAAGCGCACTCTCGAGGATGCCTGCATTCCCAAAACTGGATGCCGCTCGATACGGCGCATCGCGCCCGAATGGTATATCGCTTTCGACAGCAATTGAGATTCGCGATTGCAACCTTGGCCACCGTCAATTCCGCGGTGCCTGCCGCCGATAGCTGAGCGCCTCGGCGATGTGGATGCGGCCGACCTCCTGTACACCTGCCAGATCGGCGATGGTGCGCGCGACGCGCAATATCCGCGTATAGCCGCGCGCGGACAGGCGCATCGCCTCCGCCGCCTGCGCCAGCAATTGCCGTCCCGCTTCGTCGGGCGTCGCGACCGCTTCCAGCAGCGCGCCGTCGATCTCCGCATTGGTGCGCGCCTTGTGCCCCGCATAGCGCGCGGTCTGGATGGCGCGCGCCGCCGCGACGCGCGCCGCGACTTCGGCGCTGCCTTCGGCGGGCGGGGGCAGGATCAGGTCGGCGGCGCTGACGGCCTGCACCTCGACATGCAGGTCGATGCGGTCGAGCAGCGGTCCCGACAGTTTCGCCTGATAATCGGCGGCGCAGCGCGGCGCGCGGCTGCACGCGAGCGCGGGGTCGCCAAGATGGCCGCAGCGGCACGGGTTCATCGCCGCGACCAGCTGAAAACGCGCCGGGAAAGTGACATGGGCATTGGCGCGCGCGACGCTGATTTCGCCGGTCTCCAGCGGCTGGCGCAGGCTGTCGAGCACGGTGCGCTGGAACTCGGGCAGTTCGTCGAGGAACAGCACGCCCAGATGCGCGAGGCTGATTTCGCCCGGCCGCACGCGATGCCCGCCGCCCACGAGCGCGGGCATCGAGGCCGAATGATGCGGCGCGCGGAACGGCCGCGCGCGCACCAGCCGCCCGCCCTCCATCTGCCCCGCGACCGAGGCGATCATCGACACTTCCAGCGCTTCGGCGGGCGTGAGTTCCGGCAGGATGCCGGGCAGGCACGCCGCCATCAGCGACTTGCCCGCGCCGGGCGGACCCGACATCAGCAGATTATGCCCGCCCGCCGCCGCGATTTCGAGCGCGCGCTTGGCGACCTCCTGCCCCTTCACTTGCGCAAGATCGGCGGCGCGGACCGGCTCCGCCGCCGCGCCCGGAACCGGCGCAGGCAGCAGCGCACTGCCCCGGAAATGACCGAGCAGCGACAGGAGATCGGGCGCGGCGAGAACCTCGACATTGCCGGCCCATGCCGCCTCCGGTCCCTGCGCGACGGGGCAGACCAGCCCGCGCTCGACGCTGCCCGCGTAGAGCGCGGCGAGCAGCACGCCCGGCGACGGCGCGATGCGGCCGTCGAGTCCCAGTTCGCCGACGACGACATAGGAAGCGAGCGTTTCCGCGTCGATCACGCCCATCGCGCCCAGCAGCGCGAGCGCGATCGGCAGATCATAGTGCGACCCTTCCTTGGGCAGGTCGGCGGGCGACAGGTTGACCGTGATCCGCTTGGGCGGCAGCGCGAGACCGATCGCCGACAGCGCCGCGCGCACGCGTTCGCGGCTTTCGCCCACGGCCTTGTCGGGCAGGCCGACGACCGCGAAGGCGGGCACCCCGGCCGCGACCTGGCACTGGACCTCCACGCCCCGCGCCTCCAGCCCCAGATAGGCGACAGTGGAAACGATCGCGACCATTGAACCCCCTGAACGCGGGCGATGTGCCTGCTTTGTTCCTTGGCCCTTCATAGGGGAGACAGCGCGGATGGAAAGGACATTTCGTGCAGAGAAGGTAGAGACTTTTGTTTCACGCGAAGACGCGAAGGCGCGAAGAAGAAGGCGTCGGGCCGTCAGGTCCCTTTTTCTTACGACGGCGCGGCTGGCTGCACCGCCCCGAGGAAAAGCCGCTTCGCGGCAAGAACATCTTCTTCGCGCCTTCGCGTCTTCGCGTGAACCTTTCTGTCCCTCCATCGCAGGCAAAATCTACCAGATTTGACAGCATACCAACTAGTTGGTATAAGTTCTGTATGGACGCAACTCAGCCCCCCGAACCACCCCGCAGGACCCCCCGTGGAAGCGCGCGGGAAAAGTTGATTGCGGCGGCGCATCAGGAAGTCCGGCGATACGGCTATACCGCGACCACGGTCGATCAGATCTGCGCGGCGGCGGGCGTGACCAAGGGCGCCTTTTTCCATCATTTCGAATCGAAGGAGGCGCTGGCGGTCGCGGCGGCGCAGGCGTGGACCGAACGCGCGCGGCCGATGTTCGAGATGCCGCCCTATACCAGGCTGGAGGACCCGCTCGACCGGCTGCTCGGCCATCTCGATTTCCGCTTTTCCATGCTGCACGGTCCGGTCGACGGCTTTACCTGCTTCATCGGCACGATGGTGCAGGACGCCTATGCGACCAGCGAGCCGATCCGCCTCGCCTGCGAAGCGAGCATCGCCGCCTATTGCGACGCACTGCTGCCCGACATCGAAGCGGCGATGGAACGATATGGCGCGCCCGGCGGCATGACTGCGATGGACCTCGCCCGGCATGTCCAGTCGGTGCTGCAAGGCGGCTTCGTTCTGGCGAAAACAACGAACGATCCGGCGATTGCGCGGGAAAGCGTCGCGCATCTGACGCGTTACGTCCGAATGATCTTCGGCAGAGAATGAAAGAGAGGAAGGCCATGCCCGGAACCGTAAAACTGCATCGCGTCCTGCCTGTGTCTCCCGACAAGGTCTTTCGCGCCTTCACCGATGCCGCCGCGATGGCACAGTGGCTGCCGCCCTATGGCTTCACCGCGACCGTGCATGAACTCGATGCGCGCGAAGGCGGCAGGCATCGCGCGTCCTTCACCAACTTCACCACCGGCAACAGCCACAGCTTCGGCGGCGAATATCTGGAATTTTCGCCCGGCAAGCGGCTGCGCTACACGGACCGGTTCGACGACCCCGATCTGCCCGGCGAAATGATCGTGACGGTCGAGTTCGAGGCCGTGCCGATGGGCACCGAGCTTCGTATCGAGCAAGCGGGCATTCCCGACATGATCCCCGTGTCCGCCTGTTATCTGGGCTGGCAGGAATCACTCGACAAGCTGTCGAAGCTTGTGACTCCCGAAATCCCCGATTGACGCAAACAAAAGGAACGTCCCATGTCCAAGACGATTTTCGTCAACCTGCCCGTCGCGGACCTCGACGCGTCGAAGGCCTTCTATGAAGCGCTGGGCTTCGTCAATGAACCGCGCTTCAGCGACGACACCGGCGCCTGCATGGTCTGGTCCGACGCGATCTTCGTGATGATCCTGACGCACGACAAGTGGCGGCAGTTCACCGACCGCCCCATCCCCGACGCGGGGTCGAGCGAGGTGATGCTGGCAATCGGCGCCGACAGCCGCGAGGCCGTCGATGCAATGGCCAGGACCGCGGCCGCGCAGGGCGGCACCGCGGACATCAACCCGGCGCAGGACCACGGCTTCATGTACAGCCGCGCGTTCGCCGACCGCGACGGCCATGTCTGGGAGCCGTTCTGGATGGACCCGGCGGTCGCGGCCGGAGAGGCGCCCGCCGCCGAAGCGGCGCCGTGAGCGCGGCCGCGAAAGGAGCAAAGCCATGCCCGTCGATCCCGGCGCCCCATCCGGATCACCACCTTCGACTGGGTGCCGGATTTCGCGCGCGGCTTCGTCCGCGACTGGCGGCCGGGCGTGTGAGGAGATCGATCTCGATTATGCCGAGCATCTGATCAGCGGCATTCAAGGAAGAAGCGGGACCACCCGCCTGATACCCCCCTCGAAGGAGAGAGACGATGACCTATGTGGAAGGATTTGTCCTTGCGGTGCCGACCGCGAAGAAGGAAGACTATCGCAGACACGCCGAAGGCGGCGCGCCGCTGTTCAGGGAATATGGCGCGGCGCGCATGGTCGAATGCTGGGGGGACGACATCCCCGACGGCAAGGTCAATGATTTCAAGGGCGCCGTGCAGGCGAAGCCCGACGAGACGGTCGTGTTCAGTTGGTTCGAATATCCCGATAAGGCCGCGCGCGACGCCGCGAACGAAAAGATGATGAACGACCCGCGCATGAAGGAAATGGGCGCGGACATGCCGTTCGACGGCCAGCGCATGATCTATGGCGGGTTCGAGGCGATCGTCGATGATCGCGGCGACGGCGCGATGGGCTATGTCGACGGCTTCCTCGTGCCGGTCCCCGAGGGCAACCGGGAAGCCTATCGCGCCTTGGCGCAGCAGGCGTCGGATGTGTTCATCGAGCATGGCGCGACCCGCGTCGTCGAGGCGTGGGGCGACGACGTTCCCGACGGCAAGGTCACCGACTTCGCCCGCGCCGCGCACCGCAATCCGGGCGAGACGGTCGTGTTCAGCTGGATCGAATGGCCCAGCAAGGAAGCGCGCGTCGCGGGATGGGACAAGGTCATGGCCGACGAACGGATGCAGCCCGAACCCGAAGAGGAGCGCCCCTTCGACGGGATGCGCATGATCTATGGCGGCTTCGCCCCGATCGTTGAGGCATAGAACCGCCGGAAGGAGAGATGCCATGGAAGACCAGTCCCCCACCAGCGGCCTGACGCCGCACATCGCGATTCCCGACGGCCGCGGCAGCGAGGCGATCGCCTTTTATGCCAAGGCGTTCGGCGCCGCCGAGCGGATGCGGATGCCCGGCGAGGACGGCAAGCGGCTGATGCACGCGCATTTGATCGTCAACGGCGCGTCGCTGATGCTGCACGACGATTTCCCCGAATATACCGGCGGCGCGATGGCGCCGCCGTCGGGGGTCACGCTGCATCTGGCCGTCGATGACGCGGACGCCTGGCACGCGCGCGCCGTCGCGGCAGGCGCGGCGTCGCGGCTCGATCCGCACGACGCCTTTTGGGGGGCCCGCTATGCGCAGGTCACGGACCCTTTCGGCCATAGCTGGTCGATCAGCAGCCCCGTCAAGGGAGACGCGCCATGAACCGGAACCCCGTGACGCTGTGCCTGTGGTACGACAAGGATGCCGAGGAGGCGGCGCATTTCTATGCCGCGACCTTTCCGGGCAGCCGGGTCGGCGCGGTCCACCGCGCCCCCGGCGACAATCCCAGCGGCCGCGAAGGCGACGTGCTGACGGTCGATTTCACCGTCCTAGGCATATCCTGCGTCGGCCTGAACGGCGGTCCCGCCTTTCCGCAGAGCGAGGCCTTTTCCTTTCAGGTCCATACCGACACGCAGGAAGAGACCGATCGCTATTGGAACGCGATCGTCGGCCATGGCGGACAGGAAAGCATGTGCGGCTGGTGCAAGGACAAATGGGGTCTCAATTGGCAGATCACGCCGCGCGCGCTGACCGACGCAGTGATGGGCGACGACAAGGCGGCGGCGAAGCGCGCATTCGAGGCGATGATGACGATGAAGAAGATCGACATCGCGGCGATCGAAGCCGCCGTGCGCGGCGCGGCCTGACGCCATGCCGACTCTCTATGGCCACCCCTTTTCCAGCTATAGCTGGAAGGCGCAGATCGCCCTTTATGAAAAGGGCGTGGATTTCGACTATCGCATCGTCGAACCCGATCAGCCGCAGCATGGCGAGGAGTTACGGTCGCATTGGCCAGTCGGCAAATTCCCGCTGCTCGTCGATGACGGCACCGTTTTGTTCGAGGCGTCGATCATCGTCGAATATCTCGACCGCATCGCCCCCGAGCCGCGCCTGATCCCGGCGGAGGCGGAAGCAGCGCTGAAGGTCCGGCTGCTCGACCGCGTGTTCGACAATCATGTGATGACGCCGATGCAGGAGATTGTCGGCGACGCGATCCGCGGCCCCGACGGCCATGTCCCGGCGATCGTCGACAAGGCGAAGGCGGCGCTGGACGCCGTCTATGGCTGGCTCGACAAGGAGCTGGCGAGCGGCGGCTGGGCGACGGCGGACGGCTTCACGCTGGCCGACTGCGCCGCGGCGCCGTCGCTTTTCTATGCCGACTGGGCGCACGCGATTCCCGCCCGCCACGAAAATCTGCGCGCCTATCGCGCGCGCCTGCTCGCGCGCCCGTCCGTGGCGCGGGCCGTCGACGGCGGGCGTCCCTATCGCGCCTTTTTCCCCCTCGGCGCACCCGACCGGGATTAGAAGATCCGCGTCCCATATCGCGGTTAACGCCGCGCTGACATTGCCGCTTTGCCTTTTGGTAGGCGCCCGCGCGCGAAAGCGGCGGCATGGTTTCGCCGTCCACCCTTTTCCGCACGCTGATGATCGCGCTTTGCGCGGCCGTCCTGACATTTGCGCCTGCGCGGGCGCAGCATATCGTGACGGTTACGACGACAACGACCGTCTGGACCTATGCCGACGACGCGGCGGATGACGACGACGACGATGATTTCGCCCTGCTGGACGATGAAGCGCTGAGCGATGAGGACGAACCGGCCGCGCTGCGGCGCTATGCCCCCAGCCCCGCGCTGACCGCCTCTTTCGGCCGCGCACGCGCGCATTTCGGTCCCTTCGCCGTGATCGACGCGAACACCGTCCGCATGGCAGGCGACGTCACGTCGGCGACGCCGCGCCAGTTCGCCGCGATGATGGCCGCCTTTCCGGCGCTGAAGCGGATCGAGATGGTCGATTGCCCCGGCAGCCTCGACGAAGACGCCAATCTGGCGCTCGCCCGCGCGATTCGCCGCGCGGGGATGGAAACCATCGTCCCCAGCGGCGGGTCGGTGCGGTCGGGCGCAGTCGAGCTGTGGCTGGCAGGCGTCACGCGCCGCGCGGCCCCCGATGCCGAGTTCGGCGTCCACAGCTGGGCCGACGAATATGGGCGCGAGGCGAACGACTATCCCACGCACGACCCGGTCCACGCCGAATATCTGAACTATTACCGCGAAATGGGGATGGACGACGCCAGGGCGCGCGCTTTCTATGCGCTGACCAACGCGACCCCGTTCGACGATGTCCGTTACCTGACGCGCGACGACATGGCGCGATTCGTCACGCTGAACTGAGACGGCTGCGTGCGTTAAACCTGAACCGTATCCCCGAGCGAAGACGAGGGGCTTGTTCGAGCGGAGCGAGAACCCGCACCGCCGCTGCCTCGACTTCGCTCGGCAAAGCCCCTCGTCTTCGCTCGGGGATACGGCGTCATGGAATTTACCGCCGCCACTGTAGCGCCGTTGTAATACGCCCGCGCCTTTCCCACATGGGCGCGATGGCGAAACGCGGACTTTACCAGCGACTGCGGTCGAATGCGCAGATACGATATGCGCTGTTCGTCACCGGCGTCCTGCTGATGATCGTCGCCGTCATTATCGGCCCGTTGCCCGGTCCCGGTTTCCTGATCGTCTTTCCCGTCGGGCTGATGCTGGCGCTTCAGAACAGCGTCTGGGCGAAGCGCCGCTATGTTCGCTTCAAATGGCGGCACCCGCGCTATGGCGCATGGACCGACCGCGTGATGCGCCGCGTTAGCGCCGCGCGGCGGCGCGCGCGCGACCGGCTGGAACGGGTATGGGATGACGATTGACTTTGCGGGCAGACTCGCTTATCCGCGCCGTGATTGGCGGCCGCCCGCGTTTGGCGGCCCTTTTTCGTTAGATTTATCGAAGAGATTTTGGGGATACCGCGATGAAGCGCACCTATCAACCGAGCCGCCTCGTGCGCAAGCGCCGTCACGGCTTCCGCGCCCGCAAGGCGACCGTCGGCGGCCGCAAGGTCCTGGCCGCCCGCCGCGCGCGCGGCCGCAAGAAGCTGTCGGCCTGACGGCAGCCGGTGTGCGCCCCGTGCGCACCCTTTCCAGACGCAGCGAGTTCCTGGCCGCGAATCGCGGCCTTCGCTTTCCCATGCCCGGCTTCGTCCTGCTCGTCCGCCCGCGCGGCGATGGCGACGATGTGCCGGGCGTCGGCTTTACCGTCAGCAAGAAAGTCGGCAACGCCGTCACCCGCAACCGCATGAAGCGCCGCCTGCGCGCGCTGGCCCGCGCGGCGCTGCCCGAATCGGGGATCACGGGCGCGGACCATGTGCTGATCGGGCGGCCCGGCGGCAACGATATCGCCTTTGCCGAGCTTGGCGAGCATCTCGATTCGGCGCTGAAGCGCGCGGCGAAAAAATTGGCCTCCGCTCTCCCCGCCCGTCACCCCGGACTTGATCCGGGGTCCCGCTCGGCGAAAAGCGGGACCCCGGATCAAGTCCGGGGTGACGCGGGAGGACAAGCATGATCGCCCGCCTCCTCATCCTGATCGCCCGCGCGTGGCAGGTCGGCCCGTCGCGCATCCTGCCGCCGACCTGCCGCTATACGCCGTCGTGCAGCGCCTATGCGATCACAGCGCTTCAGCGCCATGGTGCGATCAAGGGTGGCTGGATGGCGATTAAGCGGCTATTGCGCTGCCATCCCTGGGGCGGGCACGGCCACGACCCGGTGCCGTGACGGCGCCGAATCCCCCGACATCGATGAAGAAAGACGGAAAACAGCGTGGACGACAAGCGTAATCTGATCGCGGCAATATTGTTGTCGGTGGCCATCCTGCTGGGGTGGAACTTCGTCGCGGATAAATTTTTTCCGACACCCGACAAGCCCGACGTGACGACGACCGTCGCGGGTGCGGACGGCACGCCCGCCGCCGCCACGCAGGGCCAGCCGAGCGCCCTGCCCGTTCCGGGAGGCACCTCCCCCGCCGCGCAGACGGTCCGCTCCGTCGAGACCGCGCTGGCCGAAGGCACGCGCGTGCCCATCGACACGCCCGCGATCCAGGGATCGATCAATCTGGTCGGCGCGCGCATCGACGACATCACGCTCAGCAAATATCGCCAGACCATCGCCAAGGATTCGCCGCCCGTCCGCCTGTTCGCGCCCGGCGGCACCAAGGCCGCCTATTTCGCGAGCCTCGGCTGGGGGGCACAGGGAATCGAGGTTCCGGGACCGGCCACGGTCTGGACCGCGAGCGGCGACAAGCTGACGCCCTCGACGCCCGTGACGCTGAGCTGGTCGAACGCGACGGGTCAGAGCTTCCGCATCGAATACAGCATCGACACCGATTATCTGATCACCGCGAAACAGACGATCGCCAACACCGGCGCAGCGCCCGTGACCGCCAGCAGCTTTGCCCTGATCGACCGGCTGGGCACCCCGACCGATCCGCATGAAAAGGACAGCTGGACCATCCATGTGGGACCGACCGGCTATCTGGGCGGCAAATCGGTGTTCGACGTCGATTATGACGATGTCGAGGAAGCCGCGGACCGCAGCATCCGCTATAATTCGGCAGGCTGGCTGGGCTTCACCGACAAATATTGGCTCGCCGCGATCGTCCCCGCCAAGGGCGAGCGCGTGACGGCGGCGATCAGTTCGCCCGCCGCGAACAATTACCAGACGCTGTTCGCGCGCGACTTCACGACCGTCGCGCCTGGCAAGCAGGTGACGACGACCAGCCGCATCTTTGCCGGCGCGAAGGAAGTGCGCATCCTGTCGGCCTATCAGAACGACCTTGGCATCACGCGCCTGTCGAACGCGATCGACTGGGGCTGGTTCGAATTTTTCGAAGTGCCGATCTTCAAGCTGCTCGACTGGCTGTTCAAGCAGGTCGGCAATTTCGGCGTCGCGATCATGGTGCTGACGCTGATCATCCGCCTGGGCATGTTCCCGATCGCGCAGCGGCAGTTCCAGTCGATGGCGCAGATGCGCCTCGTCCAGCCGAAGATGAAGGCGCTTCAGGAACGCTTCAAGGACGACAAGCCGAAGATGCAGCAGGAGCTGATGAAGCTCTATAAGGACGAAAAGATCAATCCGCTCGCCGGATGCCTGCCGATCCTGATCCAGATTCCGATCTTCTATGCGCTGTACAAGGTGCTGATGCTGACCATCGAAATGCGGCACCAACCCTTCGCGCTGTGGATCAAGGATTTGTCGGCGCCCGACCCGGCGCATATATTGAACCTGTTCGGCCTGCTCCCTTTCACGCCGCCGTCGATCCTGTCGATTGGCATCCTCGCGCTGATCCTGGGCGTCACCATGTTCCTGCAATTCCGCCTGAACCCCGCCCCGGCCGACCCGGTGCAGGAACAGGTGTTCAAGATCATGCCGTGGCTGTTCATGTTCATCATGGCGCCCTTTGCCGCGGGCCTGCTGCTCTACTGGATCACCAACAACATATTGTCGATCGGGCAGCAGCAGTGGATGTACCGCAAATATCCGGCGCTGAAGACCGCTATCGCCAAATAGACCTATTTTGCGGACGTGTGTCCCTGTGAAGGCAGGGACCCATCTCCGGTGGTTTCGGAATTGAACAGCAGGAGATGGACCCCTGCCTTCGCAGGGGTATGGGCTTATGATGGAACCCACCAACGACAATCGCGCCGAACGCGCGCGCAAGCTGTTCGCCGGGCCGATCGCCTTCCTGAAGTCGGCGCCCGCACTGGAGCACCTGCCAAGCCCGATCGTGCCGGAGATCGCCTTCGCGGGCCGGTCGAACGTCGGCAAGTCGTCGCTGCTCAACGCGCTGACGAACCGGAACGGCCTTGCCCGCACATCCGTCACGCCGGGGCGGACGCAGGAACTGAATTATTTCGACGTCGGATCGCCTTTGGTGTTCCGGCTGGTCGACATGCCCGGTTACGGCTTTGCCAAGGCGCCGAAGGATGTCGTCAGGAAATGGCGCTTCCTCGTCAACGACTATCTGCGCGGGCGGCAAGTGCTGAAACGCACGCTGGTGCTGATCGACAGTCGCCACGGCATCAAGGACGTCGACCGCGAAGTGCTGGCGATGCTCGACACGGCGGCGGTCAGCTATCGCCTCGTCCTGACCAAGGCCGACAAGGTCAAGGCCAGCGCCCTCGCCGAGGTCCACGCCGCGACCGAGGCCGAGGCCCGCAAACACCCCGCCGCGCATCCCGACGTGATCGCGACGAGCAGCGAAAAAGGCATGGGGATCGCGGAGCTGCGCACGGCGGTGCTGGAGGCGGTGGAGAGTTGACGGCAGCCTTCCCCTCCCGCAAGCGGGAGGGGCAACGAGACTTGCGAACTTGTTCGCTAGTCGCAGTGGGGTGGGCCTGTCGGCCACAGGAACTCGCTTCGCTCGCGCCCACCCCCAGCCCCTCCCGCCTGCGGGAGGGGAGACAGGAGTGTCCATGAAACTGTTCATCGGCAACAAGGCCTATTCGAGCTGGAGCCTGCGCGGCTGGCTCGCCGCGCGGCACAGCGGGCTGGCGTTCGAGGAAGTCGCCGTCCCCCTCTATGACGAGGATTGGTCGAACCGGCGCGAAGGCGACGAATTCGCACCCTCCGGCGGCAAGGTGCCGATCCTGTGGGACGGCGACGACATCGTCGTGTGGGACAGCCTGGCGATCGTCGAATATCTCAACGAAAAGACTGGCGGCACGCGCGGCTATTGGCCGGAAAGTCCGGCGGCGCGCGCGATGGCGCGGTCGATGGCGGCGGAGATGCACTCCAGCTTCGCCGCGCTGCGCCGCAATCACGGCATGAACATCCGCCGCATCTATCCCACCGCCCCGCTCGATCCCGAAGTGCAGGCCGACGTCATCCGCATCATGCAGATCTGGGCCGAGGCCCGCGCGCGCTTCGGCGGCGCGGGCGACTATCTGTTCGGCGACTGGTCGGCGGCCGACATGATGTTCGCGCCGGTCGTCACGCGCTTCGTCACTTATTCGATCCCGCTGCCGCGCTTTGCCGTCCCCTATTGCCAGGCCGTGATCAGCCACCCGCATATGCAGGAATGGATCGGCGGCGCGCAGGCCGAGGATTGGGTGATCGAACAGTTCGAAGGCCCGGCGGCGGATTAAAGGGCGATTCCCTCGTTGGCGAACAGAACCAATCGCAAACGGACGAAGCTTCCCGCTCTCGTCACCCTGAACTTGGGCGTGTCATCAAATAGGGGGTTCCCAAGCGGATATTTGAGTGATTCATAGGGTGTCAGCATGGAGGCTGACGGATGGTGAGACGCTATG
>PHEM01000036.1 GCA_002842935.1 Alphaproteobacteria bacterium HGW-Alphaproteobacteria-13
GCGCCGCCAGCGGTCGAGCACGGTCAGCCCGTCGATTTCGGGCAGGCCGAGGTCGAGGATCACGGCGTCATAGCTTTCGGTCGAGCCGAGGAAATGCCCGTCTTCGCCATCGGTCGCAAGGTCGACGGCGTAGCCCGCCCCCTCCAGCGTCGCCTTGAGCTGCGGGCCAAGCGTGGGTTCGTCCTCGACAATCAAAATCCGCATTCAGGCGCCTTTCCTCTGCGAACCGGACCCGCCCGGCCGCGATACGATCGCTTCTGTATCAAGTCCGAACGCCCATCGCAAAAGCTCGTTGCGGCGAATCTTCGCATGATCGGGAATATCAGGGCCTGCGCCCCACGATCCGCCCGGTCCGGGCATCGACATAGACGACGACCACACGCGATCCGTCCATGAATTTCAGCGTGTATATCATCCGGTTGTTGGCGTCGGGCAGCATGCCCAGATAGGTCATGCCGTTATAGGGCGGACGCGAGCGCACATCGGCGACGAGCCGGTTCAGCGGCACCACCTGCCCCTGCGCCGCGGCCTCGCGCAGATGATTCTGATCGCGGTTCCGATCCCCCCGCGCACCGGCCGGAGCCGCCGCGCCAAGCAGCAGCGCAGAACAGGCGACAAGGGTGAACATGCGGATCATGCCCGGACACCTAATGCGAACGCATTGAATAGGCGATGAATGGCCATGTCGGCGCCGTTCGGACTGGTCGGCCAGGCCGGATCGGCGGAACATGGTGGGCGCGGCAAGGATTGAACTTGCGACCCCACCCGTGTGAAGGGTGTGCTCTACCACTGAGCTACGCGCCCGTTCCGGCGTCGCGGCGGCTGCCGCGCGTCCGAAAGCGGGACGTCCATAGCCGCTGCGGCGGTGATTGCAACGGGCTTTTGCATCAGGGGGACAATCATTGCCTCCCATGCCGGCCAGGGCCGGCCGGTCCCGAACCGGGCGGCCGCGCATGCAAATCGGGCCGCAGCTTGCGCGGCGGCCCGAGATGTCTTTCACTGGAACTGCCGTCCGCTTAGTTGACGGCGTCCTTCAGGGCCTTGCCGGCCTTGAACTTCGGCTGGTTCGACGCAGCGATGGTCATCGTCTCGCCCGTGCGCGGGTTGCGGCCGGTCGACGCCTTGCGCTTGCTGACCGCGAACGTACCGAAACCGACGAGGCGAACTTCGTCGCCCTTCTTCAGCGCACCCGTGATCGCGTCGAAGACAGCTTCGACGGCCTTGCTCGCATCGCCCTTGGTCAGGCCGCTCGAGTCAGCGACGGCCGCGATCAGGTCTTGTTTGTTCATGCCTAAGGAACCCCTGCAAAAGATTGGATAACTGATTCATGGCCCGAAGCCATGGCGCGCCACTAACGCCGTTTGCCCCTGCCTTGTCAAAGCAAAAAATGGCGAAAAACGTTCCAAAATGCCCTTTTTGCGACGAAAGAGCCGCGGCGCGGCGGCCGCAGCTCTTTCTGTCAGTGCCGAATCGCCGTTTCGGGGTCCGCGCCGGGCGCGCGCGGCGGCGATGCGGCGAGTTCGTCGGCCTCCGTCCATTCGATCGGTTCGACCGGCGACACCAGCGCCTCGGCCAGCACCTGATCGACGTGGCTGACGGGAATGATCTTCAGCCGATCGGTGATGTTCGCCGGAATCTCGACCAGGTCCTTTTCATTCTCTTCGGGGATCAGCACGGTCGTGATGCCGCCGCGCAGCGCGGCGAGCAGCTTTTCCTTCAGCCCCCCGATCGCCAGCACCCGGCCGCGCAGCGTGACTTCGCCCGTCATCGCGACATCCTTGCGAACCGCGATGCCGGTCAGGGTCGAGACCATCGCCGTGACCATGCCGACGCCCGCCGACGGGCCGTCCTTCGGCACCGCGCCTTCGGGCAAGTGGATGTGGATGTCCTTGCGCGCGAACAGGCTGGGCTTGATGCCATAGGCCGGCGCGCGCGCCTTGACGAAGGACAGCGCGGCCTGCACCGATTCGGTCATCACTTCGCCGAGCTTGCCGGTCGTGCGCACCTGCCCCTTGCCCGCGACCGTGACGGCCTCGATCGTCAGCAATTCGCCGCCGACCTCTGTCCAGGCAAGGCCCGTGACGGCGCCGACCTGGTCCTCGCGGTCCGAAACGCTGTGGCGGAACTTCCGCACCCCGGAGAATTCCGACAGATTGTCGGGCGTGATCGTCACGCTTTCGGCCTTGCCCTCCAGGATCTTGCGCAGCGCCTTGCGCGCCAGTCGCGCGATTTCGCGCTCCAGCGTGCGGACGCCCGCCTCGCGGGTATAATAGCGGATCAGGTCGCGCAGCCCCTCATCGGTCAGCTCGAACTCGCCGGCTTTCAGCCCATGCGCCTCGACCTGCTTGGCGATCAGGTGGCGCTTGGCGATCTCGACCTTCTCGTCCTCCGTATAGCCTTCGAGCCGGATGATCTCCATGCGGTCGAGCAACGGCTGCGGCAGGTTGAGCGAGTTGGCCGTGGTGACGAACATCACGTCGCTGAGGTCGACATCGACTTCCAGATAATGGTCCTGGAACTTCGCATTCTGTTCGGGATCGAGCACTTCCAGCAGCGCGGAGGCGGGATCGCCGCGGAAGTCCTGCCCCAGCTTGTCGATCTCGTCGAGCAGGAACAGCGGGTTCATCGCCCCCGCCTTTTTCAGATTGGTGACGATCTTGCCCGGCAGCGAGCCAATGTAAGTGCGACGGTGGCCGCGAATCTCGGCCTCGTCGCGCACGCCGCCCAGCGACTGGCGCACGAATTCGCGCCCCGTCGCCTTGGCGATGCTGCGCCCCAGCGAGGTCTTGCCGACGCCCGGCGGGCCGACGAGGCACAGGATCGGACCTTTGAGCTTGTTGGTGCGCGCCTGCACCGCCAGATATTCGACGATCCGGTCCTTGACCTTTTCCAGCGCATAATGGTCGTCGTCGAGGACGGTCTGCGCCTTGGCGATATCCTTCTTCAGCTTCGACTTCTTGCCCCACGGCAGGCCGAGCAGTGTGTCGAGATAGTTGCGCACGACCGTCGCCTCGGCCGACATCGGCGCCATCGCGCGCAGCTTCTTCAGTTCGGCGGTCGCCTTGGCCTTGGCTTCCTTCGACATTTTCAGGCTGTCAATCCTGGTCTGCAATTCGCCAAGATCGTCGCCGCCCTCGCCGCCGTCATTGCCGAGTTCGCGCTGGATCGCCTTCAACTGCTCGTTGAGATAATATTCGCGCTGGCTCTTTTCCATCTGCCGTTTCACGCGGCCGCGAATCTTCTTCTCGACCTGTAGCACGCCCAATTCGCCTTCCATGAAGGCGAACACCATCTCCAGCCGCTTTCCGGGGGCGTTCTCGACCAGCAGCGCCTGCTTGTCGGCGACCTTGATGTTGAGATTGCCCGCGACCGAATCGGCAAGGCGCGAGGCGTCGTCGATCTGCGTCAGCTGCACCGCCGTTTCGGCCGGCATCTTCTTGTTGAGCTTGGCATAATTTTCGAACTGGTCGACGACCGAGCGCATCAGCGCGGCGGTATCGACGCTGTCGTCCACCGTGTCGGCGACGGGCATGACGCTGGCCATCACGGCCTTTTCCTGGGTTTCGAGGGCCGTCAGCTTCGCGCGCGCCTTGCCTTCGACCAGCACGCGGACGGTGCCGTCGGGCAGCTTCAGCAGCTGAAGCACGGTGGCGATCACGCCGACGTCATAGAGGTCGTCGCGTTGCGGATCGTCCTCGCCGGGGTCGAGCTGGGCGACGAGGAAGATTTCCTTGTCGCTTTCCATCGCGGCTTCCAGCGCGGCGACCGAGCGGTCGCGGCCGACGAACAGCGGCACGATCATGTGCGGAAAGACGACGATGTCGCGCAGCGGCAAAAGGGGGAAGGATTGCGTCATCATGGCTCCGTGGACAGGCATCGGCGGGCGATGCGTGTCCTTAAATAGGGATTCGTCGCTAATATGGCGTAACTTGCCGCGCGTTCAATGACGGGAGAGTGAATAGTCCACCTTCAGGGCGCGTCATCCCGACGAAGGCCGGGATCTCGCCGGTGCATTGTGACGCGAGGGCGAGATCCCGGCCTTCGCCGGGATGACGAACGAGAATATGTCAAAACGGCAGCTTGAACCCCGGCGGCAGCGGCAGGCCGCTGGTCATCTTGCTCATTTCCTCGTTGCTCGCGAGGTCGGCCTTCTCGCGCGCGTCGTTGAACGCGGCGGCGAGCAGATCCTCCAGCATCTGCTTGTCGGAGGGCACGATCAGGCTGTCGTCGATCGCGATCGACTTGATGCGGCCCTTGGCGCTGGCGGTGATGCGGACAAGGCCGCCGCCAGAGACGCCCTCCACTTCCACGCTGTCCAGCTTCGCCTGTGCTTCCTGCATCTGCGCCTGCACGGTGGCAGCGGCTTCCTGCGCCGCCTTCATCATTTCTTCGATCGATTTCATGGATTGGACCTTTGATGATTATTGTCGTCTTCGACAAGCCTTGCGTCGGGAAAAGCCGCCAGCGCGGCCTTCACGACCGGCAGTTCGCGGATTCGCTGGTCGTTGTCGGCCAGTTTCGCGGCCTTCATCTGGCCAAGGCTCGGTCGCCCCTCGCCTTCGCCGACGCGCACTTGCCAGCGGCTTCCCGTCCGGCTCAGCAGCGCCTCGCCCAGCTTGCGCGCGAAATCGCCGTCGAGCGCGGGGCTTGCCGCATAGACGAGCAGGCCAGGTTCAAGTTCCAATAGCCGCAGATCGTCGTAAACCTGCCGCGCAAGCTGATGATTTCCCGTCGTTTCCAGAAGCTGGTGAATCTGCGCGATGGTCAGCGCCGTGGCGGGCGCGGACACTTCCGCCGCGGGCGCGGCGGCTGCCGTCTCCGGCCCGCCCGGCGCGGGTGGCACAGGTGGCGCAGTAGGCGGCATCGTCCGCGCGCCGCCCGATTCGATCATCTTCGCCAGCTCTCCCGGATCGGGCAGCGACGCGGCATAGATGACGCGCAGCAGCAGCATCTCCAGATGCTCGAGCGGATTGTTTGCGCGCAGCACTTCCTCATGCCCCTTCAGGAGCAGTTGCCACAGCCGGTTGAGCGGCGCGAAGCCCAGCGTCCGCGCCCAGTCGCCGATCCGCTCGCGGTCCGCCTCCGCCAGCGCGGGATCGTCGTGGCGCGACACTTTCGCCAGCGTCACGGCATGCGTCAGGTCCATGAGGCCCCGCACCATCGCGACAGGCTCGATCCCCAGCGCATATTGCGCGCGGGCGAGGTCGATCGCGCCGCCCGCCTCGCCCTCCAGTATCGCCGCCATCAGCCGCGCGATCGACGAGCGGTCGGACAGGCCCAGCATGGTCCGCACCTGTTCGGCGCCGATCTTGCCCCCGCCGTCCAGATCGGCATGCGCGATCGCCTGGTCGAGAATCGACAGCCCGTCGCGCACCGACCCCTCGGCCGCATTGGCGATCAACCAGATCGCGGGGGCCTCCGCCTCCACCCCTTCCTTCTGCAGGATCGCACTGAAATGGGCGAACAGCATGTCGGGCGTGATGCGCCTCAGGTCGAAGCGCTGGCAGCGCGACAGCACCGTCACCGGCACCTTGTTGACCTCGGTCGTCGCGAACAGGAACTTGACGTGCGGCGGCGGCTCTTCGAGCGTTTTCAGCAGCGCGTTGAAGGCGTTGCGCGACAACATATGCACTTCGTCGATGATATAGATTTTATAGCGTGCCGACACGGCGGCATAGCGCACCGCCTCGATGATCTCGCGCACATCGTCGACGCCGGTGTTCGAGGCCGCGTCCATCTCGATCACGTCGATATGGCGCCCCTCGGTGATCGCGCGGCACGGCTCGCACACGCCGCAGGGGTCGATCGTCGGCCCGCCCTGCCCGTCCGGCCCGATGCAGTTGAGCGCCTTGGCGATCAGCCGCGCGGTCGAGGTCTTGCCGACCCCGCGCACCCCCGTCATCAGGAACGCATGCGCCAGCCGGTCGCGGGCGATGGCGTTGCCCAGCGTGCGCACCATCGCGTCCTGCCCGATCAGCTCGGCAAAGGTCTGCGGCCGATATTTGCGGGCGAGCACGCGATAGGGGCCGGCCTGCGCGGCGGGCTGCGCCGGTGCTTCGGGCAGGTCCATTCCCGGCATCACGGGTTCGTCGTCGGCGGTGGAATCGCTCATGCGCCCGTCTTAGGGGGCGGCGGCGCGCTTGTCGAAGGGGAAAGGTGGGAGCCGGAACGACCCGCAGCTTATTCGTTGCGGCTGCTTCCTTCCGGACCTGACCGGGTTGGCGAAGACTGCGTCCGCCCGACTCCCATGGCGCATATGGCGGCAGCGGCGCGGAAATGCAAGGTAAGGAGATTTTGGACTCGCACCAAGCCACGAAGCCGCAAAGAATCCATCGATCCGCTCGCCCAGAGCTTGCCGAAGCACCGTTCTTTCCTTCTGACGGCGCAAGAGAAAGAACGGTGCTTCGACAAGCTCAGCACAAACGGATTGGATAAGCCCCTTTATCTTCGTGGCTTCGTGGCTTGGTGCGAGTCCGCCATCACCGCGCCCCCTGCATATTGCGGCTCTCCGCCGGGATATGCACCGTCAGCCCGTCCATCGCCTCGGTCAGCACGATCTGGCACGCGAGGCGGCTGGTGCGCCGCGCGCCCGCCGCGAGGTCGAGCATATCCTCTTCCATCTCGCTCGCGGGCGGCAGGCGTTCGAAATCCGCGCGCGCGACGATCACATGGCAGGTCGAACAGGCCATCTGCCCCTCGCACGTCCCCTCGAGCGGCATCAGATGCGCTTGCGCGATGTCGAGCAGCACGTCGCCGGGCTGCGCCTCCGCCTCGGTACGCGCTTCGCCGTCCGCGTGAATGAAAGTGACGCGCATCAATTCCCTCCCTGCAAGCGCGCCGCGTCGCGGATCATCGCCAGGCCGTCGCGCAGGTCCTGTTCGCGCGTATAGCGCCCCCAGCCCAGCCGAATCGACGCGCGCGCATCGGCCTCGCTCACGCCCATCGCGCGCAGCACATGGCTGACTTTGCCCGATCCGCTGCCGCACGCGCTGCCGAGCGAAAAGGCGACCTCGCGCGCGTCGGACATCAGCCGCAGCGCGTTGACGCCTTCGCGCCGGATGTTGAGGTTGCCGCGATAGCGGGGCTCCGCCGCGCCATTGAGCGTCCATCCGGGAAGCATCTCCATCGCGATCGACCACAGCCGCTCGACATGCGCGGCATCGGCATCGGCACGTTCGGCGGCCAGCGCCGCCGCCGCGCCGAAACCGGCGCACAGCGCGGGCGAGACCGTGCCCGAGCGCATCCCCTGTTCCTGCGCGCCGCCCAGCAGCAGCGGCGGCAAGTCGACGCCGTCGCGCACCCACAGCGCGCCGATGCCCTTGGGACCGTGGATCTTGTGCGCGGAGATGGCGATCAGATCGGGCCCCTCGGGAAGGACGATACGGCCATAGCCCTGCACGGCGTCGCACAGCAGCAGGCTGTTCTTCGCATGTGCGGCGGCGGCGAAATCGGCGACGGGCTGGATGGTGCCGACTTCATTGTTCACCAGCATCACCGCGACGATGCCATTCTCCGGAATCAGCGCCGCGTCGGGCGGCAGGGCCAGCCCCGCGCCGTCGACCGGCAGGACCGCCGCATTCAGCCGTTCGAGACATTGCAGCGCCGCGGCATGTTCGATGCTCAGCCCCGCCACGCCGCCCGGCATCGCCTCCGCGCCGCGCAGCAACGCCCAGTTGAGCGCCTCCGTCGCGCCCGAAGTGAAAAAGACGCGCCCGCCCGGCGGCAGCAGCGCCGCGACCCGATCGCGCGCGAACTCGACGGCGGCGGCGGCGGCGCGCCCCGGCTTGTGCGTGCTCGACGGGTTGGCGAAGGCATCCCCGTCGTCCGCCAGCCAGCGCAGCATCGCCTCGCGCGCCTCCGGGGCGAGCGGCGTGGTGGCCTGATAGTCGAGATAGATCATTCAGCCGGTCTCTGTACTTCCATCTCTCACCATCGTCACCCCGGACTTGATCCGGGGTCCCGCTTTCGACGTTGCTGAGCGGGACCCCGGATCAAGTCCGGGGTGACGAATGAAGGATGACAAGCGCCCTTATTGCGAACGATTCGCAAAAGTTGCAACTTGCAACGCGATTTCTATATAGGCGCCAATTCCGCTCCGCCACCCCGCACTCCGCGCGAATCGGTGGCCAGCCCCTGAACATGAAAAGGTGCGCCCATGCCCGACGTCATTTTCCCCGGTCCCGAGGGCCGCATCGAAGGCCGTTTCTCTCCCCCGCCGCGCCCGCGCGCGCCGGTCGCGCTGATCCTGCACCCGCATCCGCAGGGCGGCGGCACGATGAACGACCGCATCACCCAGGCGATGTACAAAAGCTTCGTCGCGCGCGGCTTTGCGGTGCTGCGCTTCAACTTCCGCGGCGTCGGGCGCAGCCAGGGCGTGTTCGACAACGGCATCGGCGAGCTGAGCGACGCCGCCTCGGCGCTCGACTGGGTGCAGTCGATCCACCCGGAGGCGCAGACGACCTGGGTCGCGGGGTTCAGTTTCGGCGCGTGGATCGGGATGCAGCTATTGATGCGCCGGCCGGAAATCCGAGGCTTCCTGTCGGTTGCCCCGCCCGCGAACATGTATGATTTCAGCTTCCTCGCCCCCTGTCCTTCGTCGGGTATCATCGTCGCGGGCGGCGCGGACGAGATCGTGCCGCCGGGCGCGGTGCAGAAGCTGGTCGACAAGCTGCGCACGCAAAAGGGCATCACCATCCATCACGACGAGATCCCGCGCGCGAATCATTTCTTCGAGCATGAACTCGATCAGTTGATGAAGAGCCTCGACAATTATCTGGACATGCGGCTCGCGCCCGATTCGCCGATCCGCTGACGAGATGATCCTCCCCACTTGTGGGGAGGTGGCAGCGCGAAGCGCTGACGGAGGGGGCTGGCGTCCCGATGCGGGGTTGCGTCAGGACGCCAGCCCCCTCCACCACCCTTCGGGTGGTCCCCCTCCCCGCAAGCGGGGAGGAACCTTATCACTTCACCGGAATCACCCAGATCGCCACATTGGCGAACAGCACCAGCGCGACGATCAGCATCAGCAGCGCGCGGCGGCGATCGCCGCTGCGATGCACCAGGACGGCGCCGCCGATCAGCGCGATCCCGCCCAGCATCACGATCGAAAGGAAAAGGTCGCTCATCGGCCCGCTCTACGGACGCGTACGCCGGGGGTCAAACCCGCTTTGCCTGTGGCAAAGCCGCGCGGCTTCGCCTAAAGCGCGCTCATCCGATTCCCTAGACCGTCCCAGCGGGAGCCGCGCCGATGCGCATCGCCATAGCCTCTGACCATGCCGCCCATGAACTGAAGGCGCTGCTCGCCGACTGGCTGCGCGGCGAAGGACATGATGTCGCGGACCTCGGCACCGATGGCGCCGGCAGCGTCGACTATCCCGATTTCGGCTATGCGCTGGCCGAAGCCGTTGCGGATGGCCGCGCCGAGCGCGGCGTCGCGCTGTGCGGTTCGGGCATCGGCATCTCGATCGCCGTCAACCGCAACCCGGCGTGCCGCTGCGCACTGGTGTCCGAACCGCTGTCCGCCGCCCTCGCGCGCGAGCATAATGACGCCAATGTCATCGCCATGGGCGCGCGCCTGACGGGCATCGACATGGCCAAGGCGTGCCTGACCGCCTTCCTGTCCACCGATTTCGCGGGCGACCGCCATGTGCGCCGCCGCGACAAGCTATCCAACCCGCCCCACATGGAGATCAGCCGATGACCACCGAAACGCTCGACAAGCCCATCAAATCGGCCGGATATTTTACCGACGGCGTCGCCGTCACCGACCCGGCGGTCGCGGCGGCGATGCAGCATGAGCTGGAACGCGAGCAATATCAGATCGAGCTGATCGCGTCGGAGAATATCGTCTCCAAGGCGGTGCTGGAGGCGCAGGGTTCGGTCTTCACCAACAAATATGCCGAAGGCTATCCGGGCAAGCGCTATTATCAGGGCTGCGGCCCGTCCGACGAAGTCGAGACACTGGCCATCGACCGCGCGAAGCAGCTGTTCGACTGCAATTTCGTGAACGTCCAGCCGCATTCGGGCGCGCAGGCCAATGGCGCGGTGATGCTGGCGCTGACCAAGCCCGGCGCGACGATCATGGGCATGAGCCTCGATGCGGGCGGCCATTTGACGCACGGCGCGGCGCCCGCGCTGTCGGGCAAATGGTATAATGCCGTGCAATATGGCGTGCGCCCCGACGACCATCTCGTCGATTTCGATCAGGTCGAGGCACTGGCGAAGGAGCATCGCCCCGCGCTGATCATCGCAGGCGGATCGGCCTATCCGCGCACGCTCGACTTCGCGCGCTTCCGCGCCATCGCCGATGACGTCGGCGCGCTGTTGATGGTCGACATGGCCCATTTCGCCGGGCTGGTCGCGGGCGGCGCGCACCCCTCGCCGCTGCCGCACGCGCATGTCGTCACCACGACGACGCACAAGACGCTGCGCGGCCCGCGCGGCGGCATGATCCTGACCAATGACGAGGCGATTGCGAAGCGCGTCAACTCGGCGGTCTTCCCCGGCCTGCAAGGCGGCCCGCTGGTGCATGTCATCGCCGCCAAGGCCGTCGCCTTCGGCGAGGCGCTGCGCCCCGAGTTCAAGACCTATGCCAGGGCGACGATCGCCAACGCGCAGGCGCTCGCCAACCGGCTGAAGGCGCGCGGCGCCGATGTCGTCGCGGGCGGCACCGACACGCACCTCGCGCTGATCGACCTGCGCCCGCTCGGCATCACGGGCCGCGACGCCGACGAGGCGCTGGAGCGCAGCGCGATCACCTGCAACAAGAACGGCGTCCCCTTCGACCCGCTGCCGCCGGTCAAGACCAGCGGCATCCGCGTCGGATCGCCCGCCGGGACCACGCGCGGCTTCGGCATCGCCGAGTTCGAGGCGATCGGCGACATGGTGGCCGATGTGCTCGATGCGCTTCGGGACAAGGGCGAGCATGGCGACGCCGCTGTCGAAGCCGATGTGCGCGGCCGCGTCCGCGCGCTGTGTGAACGCTTCCCCATCTATCAGGGCTGAGGATGCGCTGTCCCTATTGCGGCCATGAAGACAGCCAGGTGAAGGACAGCCGTCCGACCGAGGACGGCGCCGCGATCCGCCGCCGCCGCCAGTGCGAGGATTGCGGCGCGCGCTTCACGACCTTCGAACGCATCCAGCTTCGCGAGGTCGCGGTGCTGAAGGCGGACGGCGGGCGCGAACCCTTCGACCGCGAAAAGCTGATGCGCAGCGTCCAGATCGCGTGCCGCAAGCGCCCGATCGACGGCGCGCGCATCGAGCGGCTGGTGTCGGGCATCCAGCGCCAGCTCGAAACATCGGGCGAGAATGAAGTGAAGGCGGCGCAGATTGGCGCGATGGTAATGGAGGCGCTGAAAGGCTTCGACAATGTCGCCTATATCCGCTTCGCCAGCGTCTATCGCGACTTCACCGAGGCGAAGGATTTCGAGGAATTCGCGTCGAGCATTACGGAAGCGGCCAAGCGCGACTAACCCCCCGTTTCCCCGAGCGAAGCCGAGGGGCCATTTCGAGCGAAGCGAGAAAGAGATACAGAGCCAACCGTGACCTTCTGGACCTACCTCCTCCACTGCGCCGACCGCACCTATTACACCGGCCATACCGACGATCTCGAAAAGCGTCTTTACCAGCATCAGGAAGGCATTCTCGGGGGCTACACCGCGACTCGCCGCCCCGTGGAACTGGTCTGGACCGAAGCCTTCGCGACCCGCGAGGAAGCCAAGGCGGCGGAACTCAAGGTCAAGAACTGGTCTCGCGCGAAGAAGGAAGCGTTGATCGCAAAGGATTGGGATCGGCTGAAACGTGCGTCGGTTCCGCCAACCGAGCGCCAAGCCCGCGTCTCGACTTCGCTCGACGGCCCCCCTCGTCTTCGCTCGGGGAAGCGGGAGGGAGAAGGGCAACCGCCGCTCGCCCCTCCCCCCGTCATCGTCCTCGTCCACCCGCAGCTTGGCGAGAATATCGGCAAGGCGGCGCGGGCGATGCTCAATTTCGGGCTGACGGAGCTGCGCCTCGTTGCCCCCCGCGACGGCTGGCCGAACCCCGACGCGGGTCCCGCGGCGTCCGGCGCCGACATCGTGCTCGCCGAGGCGGGGCTTTACGACAGCCTTGCCGAAGCCGTCGCCGACTGCACCACCGTCTATGCGACCACCGTGCGCAAGCGGGGCGTGACCAAGCCGGTACTGACGCCCGAACAGGCGGCGAAACAGGTTCATGCCAGCGCGGGCCGCTCCGCCTATGTCTTCGGGCCGGAGCGGTCAGGACTCGAAACCGATGACGTCGCGCTCGCGCACAATATCGTCACCGTGCCGATCAACCCGGAGTTCGGCTCGCTGAACCTCGCGCAGGCCGTGATCCTGCTCGCCTATGAATGGTCGAAGGGCGTGGCGCTCGCGAGTCCGCCCGCCGTCGACCTGGACCCGCCCGCGCCGCAAGGCGAGGTCGAGCAGTTCATCGACCATCTGACCCGCGACCTGGAGGCGGCGGGCTATTTCTTCCCGCCCGAACGGACGGAGGCGACGTTGCGGACGATCCGCACCGCGATCACCAAGACCGGCTGGTCGCATAACGACATCCGTATGATGCACGGCATCATCGCGACATTGGGCAAGGCGCGCAAATCGGCGCGCGGGAACGATCGCAGCTAACCCCCGTTTGTCCTGAGGAGGGGCTGAGCTTGGCGAAGACCCGTCTCGAAGGACCAAGCGCGGCGCTGTTGTCCTTCGAGACGCCATTTCGACAAGCGCAATGGCTCCTCAGGACGAACGGGGGTTGGGGTTCAACCCCTGATCCCGTCCCAGCGGTCCAGCTCATGCGCGATCGACTGTTCGACCAGTTCGTTCCACACCGCGCGGATGCGGTCGGGGTCCAGCCCGGCCTTCGCCGCTTCGCGCACCGCATTGTCCAGCACTTCGGCCTTGCGCGCCTCGTCGCGGACGGCGGCGCGGTCGGGCTTGATGCGCGCGGCGGCGTCCATATAGCCGAAGCGGCGGACGAGCAGCGCGACCAGTTCGCGGTCGACCTGATCGACCCCGGCGCGCACGTCTGCCATTGTCTCGCACTGCTCGGGGGTCATCGTCTCGCAGTCTTCGGGTGATTTGGCGGAAGTCATGCGCGCTGCCTTTAACGGCTTTTTCCCGGCTGTCGAGCTTGACTCGGGCGCGGCGGCCGTCTAACCGCGCGCCTTCGCAAATTGGCCCCGCACCCCGGTGAAGCGGCGGCCGCATGGGGGACATCCTCCATGGTGCGATCCGGGACACGCCGAAATCCCTCGGCACACAGCAGATTGGAGACGACGATGTCGAAGCGCCACAGCGCCAAGTATAAACTCGACCGCCGCATGGGCGAGAATATCTGGGGTCGCCCGAAAAGCCCCGTCAACCGCCGCGAATATGGTCCCGGCCAGCACGGCCAGCGCCGCAAGGGCAAGATGTCGGACTTCGGCATCCAGCTGCGCGCCAAGCAGAAGCTGAAGGGCTATTACGGCGACATCACCGAAAAGCAGTTCAAGAAGAATTATTTCGAGGCGTCGCGCATGAAGGGCGACACCGGCCAGAATCTGATCGGCCTGCTCGAACGCCGCCTCGACGCGATCGTCTATCGCGCCAAGTTCGCGCCGACGATCTTCTCGGCCCGCCAGCTCGTCAGCCACGGCCACGTCTATGTCAACGGCGTCAAGTGCAACATCGCCAGCCGCCTCGTGAAGCCGGGCGACGACGTGACGCTGGGCAAGAAGGCGCAGGAAATGGCGCTGGTCGCCGAAGCGCAGAGCCTGCCCGAGCGCGACCTGCCCGAATATGTCGCGGTCGACGGCACCAAGGCGACCTTCGTGCGCGTGCCGACGCTCGACGAAGTGCCCTACCCGGTGAAGATGGAACCGAATCTGGTCGTCGAATTCTATTCGCGCTGATCCTATTCAGTCCGCATCAAGGGCGGCTCGGCAACGAGCCGCCCTTTTTCGTTTCAGTGCGGCAGAAACGCCGAAATTCTTCTCAACATATCCGACCGCGCTTCCCCGGTCTCGAGCGAATGGCCGATTTCGGGATATTCGATCAGTTCGACGCGCTTGCCCTTCGCCTCCAGAGCGCGCTTCATCAGCCGCGACTGAATGATATCGACATGCTGATCGAAGGTGCCATGAAACATCAGCACGGGCACTTGAATCGCTTCCGCATTCTGTGCTGGCGATCCGTCGCGGATGTGCGGGCCAGAACCGATGAACGTGGCGCTGATGCGGCCGCTCCCTTCCTGCACCGCGTCGTCCCTTAGTTTCTGTAGGTCTGCGACCGGGGCGATTGCCACGATAGCCTTGAACAAATCCGGCGCGACCACGCCCGATTGCAACGCCGCATAGCCGCCATAGGACCAGCCGACGATGGATAGCCTGGAAGGATCGACTCCTTGCGAGATCAGCCAGCGTCCACCGTCATTGATATCGCCGATCGCGTTTTGCCACGACTGGAAGCCATTGTTCATGTACCAGCTGTCGCCATAGCCTGACGACCCGCGATAATTGGGCTGCAGGACAGCATAGCCGGACTGAGCGAAATATTGCGCCAGCCAGTCGAAGCCCCATTCGTCGCGCGCGGCCGGCCCCCCATGCGGCAACACGATGGCCGGCAACGCCCTTGCGTCGCTTCGCCCCGGCGGCAACGTCAGATAGCCCGGTACCTCGATCCCATCGGCCGCCCGATAGCTGATCGGCCTGACCGGCGACAATGTCGCCCCCGACAGCTGTTCCCGGGCTGCGAGCAACGGACGCAGTTCCTTCGCCGCCGGATTGAACAGATAATATGTTCCGGGATCGGTGTCCGATTCCGCCCGGACAAGATAGCGGCTCTCGTCGGCCGACGCGTCCACGATCACCACCTGCTTTGCGCCGAGCGCCCTGGACAGGGAATCGGCCATTCCGGCGGCGGCGGCATCGGTCATCAGCACCTGGCGTCGATCGGTCACATAGGACACGCCCACGATCCGCCCGTTGCGGCCGATCCGAATGATATCGTCCACGTCCACTTCGGGATGCGCGTAGATCGTGGTGGTCGCACCGCTGCCGTCCAGCGCCATGGCGACGACGGCCTTGCGGCCATCGATCTTTTGAAAGCCATAGACGCGGTCCGTCGCTGCATCGATCGCCGCCGGTTCGAACCCCTCTTCCGTGACGACGTTGAATTGCGTGAGCGGTTTCCATCGCCCCCCGTCTTTCGCCCGATAGGAGAAGCGGAGCGTCGGGGACCACTGCCCCGCACTGTTATAGCTCTGCGTCGCCATGATACGGACGTTTCCGTGCCCGTCGGACATATAGGAAACGGCATTCGGGCTGGCCGGCACCACGCGCGTGGCGGTCCCGCTGACGGAATTGACTCGATCGACGCCCAGTCCGTCGGCCTGGCTCGCCAGCCGGGTGTCCGCGCCCATTTCCGGGAGATAGCTGCGCGTCATCAAGAGCGACCCGTTGTCCGTGGAAGACCAATCGAGTACGCTTCCACCCCGGAGATCCAGACCAACCGACCGAAAGTTTCGGACGTTGCTGAGAAGGCGGAGATTCCCGCCCGCGGCGTCGAGGGCGATGATATTCGACGCGCCCAGAATGTCGCCGATGACATTGTCGCGAGCGAAAGTCTGACAGACGAGCCGCATGTTGGTCACCCAGCCACACCAGCGGAGAGAGCCTTTACTTCCGCCGTCGCTGGACAATATCTGACGCGGCCGGGCGCCTTCCTCCGTCGCAACGACATAGAGATGACGCGCCTGTTGCGCCCCTTGCTCTATGAAAGCAAGCTGGTTGCCGTCGGGCGACAAGCTGACGTCACGAACCGATGGCAATGCGCCGAAAC
>PHEM01000433.1 GCA_002842935.1 Alphaproteobacteria bacterium HGW-Alphaproteobacteria-13
CAGCACCGCAGGCTCGCCGCTTAATATCAACCCCAGAACGAGGCCCACACTCCGCTAATTTACGCAGCGATCTGCGCCAAATGTTCTGACGACGGACAAGCGGCTCTGAGATCGGCTCTACGGGATTAGCGTGCTGATCCGGCAAATCGCTCAATTTGCAATTAATTGCATAAATCGCAGTGCTCGTTCCTACTACAATTTTAGCATTTTCCATATCGCAGTTTGTCCTGTTATTTCAGTATGATAATCTAAGGTTGGCTATGCAGAAAACAGGGGTAAGGGACCTTGCGGTTTTCGCCCGACTTTGCTTGTGTACGGTGTTGGCTTCCATTCGCCGCTGGCGGGATCGGCTCACAGATCGTCGACCGTGATTTCGACAATTATTTGATTTTGCATTTCGCAATTCCTCTCGTGATTTCAGGAGGATGATCAAAATCCTCTGGCCCAAAATTAGGGGTTTAAGCACCGCCGCTTTCAGCCCAACTTTCGCTCCTGTCGAGCATAGGCTTCGGCCAGTCGTTCGCCGCGATCTGTGAGCAGGGCACCGGAGAGCTTGTGGAGAGTGAGCAGGCGCTCCTCGGCTTCGTCATGGCTCTCCAGCGTGCCGTCGTGACGAATGTGCGAGACCCGGACATTGGACAGGCTGTGGAGGTGACGGGCGATCAGCGTATAGCGATGGCAATGCAGTGGGTCGCCTTCGGCACATAGGAGGGCGGGTGTGCATCGGGCGGCTATCGCGAGTATGTCGTCGATCGCGGTGTTGAAGGTTTCGGTCCCACGCCGCGCTGCATAGTCGGTGGGACCGCTCACCGGCATCCCGCCCAGAGCATCGCCCATATGAACGTAGGCAATACCCACCTGGTTCAGCCGAACCCGCAGTTGCGGCTTGTTAAAATGTCGCCAGCGCGACCGGGGCAATGATCGCACGTCGATTACGCATCCGATGTCGAATTGACCGAGAGCGTAGCTGAATTCGTCCCAGCTCGCATTGGAGTGCCCCACAGTCATTATTTCAATCATCTCGATCCTTTCAGAATAAAGATGATCGTATGAGAAAAACTTCAATAAAAACATTATTTTCAATTACTTAAATACTTGTCGATGATCCGATCTCGTCCGGCACCTTCCTATTGCCGATGAGCTTCGCTATGACCGTCCTGCTCTGCGTGAAAGCCGCAGAGCGGGGCGTGGAAACCCCAATCGCTAGACCTCGGTCGCCAATTTTGGAGGCCGGGTGGCATGCGCGCATGTCCAGCCGGTTCGCCGGTAAAGGCGCATGCGCCTGCTCTAGCGATCAGGTTTCCAACATCCGGCTTTGGCCGTCGCCCCACAGGAAGATCGGGGCGACGGAGGGCAGGATTATCACAACATCACAACAGGCCGGGGCACCGGCGTTCGGGATCGCCGACGTGATCGCCAGGGTGTCGCAAGTCGCTTTCGGCAGACCGTTGGTCACGAACGTCTTGCGAGGACATGTGGCTGAAGCGATTGTCGCTCTTGCCCTGGAGCCGGAATGGCGTTTGTGCGGCGGCGACTATGCGGGATGGGATTTCGAGCGCGCGGACGGCCTCCGGCTGGAGGTCAAGCAATCGGCGGCGATGCAATCATGGTCTACCAATAAGCCGAGCAAACCGACCTTCGATGTCGCTGCGCGCACGGGGCACTGGCAGGCTGGAACGCAATGGATCGCCGAGGCCGGTCGTCCAGCCCACCTCTATGTATTCGCGCATCACGGCATCTATGCCGATCACGCCGATCATCGCGACCCAGGACAATGGGAGTTCTATGTCGTCGCCACCCGCGATCTGCCGCACATAAAGCAAGCGGCCCTGAGCACGATCAGCAGATTGACCTCAGCGGTGCCCGTTACGGCGCTGGCGGACACGGTACGCGTCACCGCGTTTTCGCTGATCCGCTGATCGCTATCTAAACCAGCATTCTCGCCCTGCCGGTCAGCCCTTCGCCTTCTTCGGTGCAGGTGTTGGAGGCGTGGCCGTCAGGCTCTCGGTGACAAGTCGCATGAGCGCCTCCTCCTTCTTCAGAAGCCCCCTGGAGTGCGGCTCGGCCCCCTTGGCGCGCATAACCTGATCGAGCAGTGCATATTGCTCCTTACTGAAGTGCAGAACCACGGTGCGACCTTCGGGTTCGAACTTGCCGTCACGGATGTGCATTTTCAGTTCGTGCGCGGTGCAACCCTCCGCCACGTCGATCAGGTCGTCGATTGTTTCCTTTTTGCCATATGCCGCAAGGAGGGACAACTTGGTCCAGCCGAGACGCTGTATCCGCTCGGCGGAAACATCCATGTCACCGAGCGCCTCGTCGATCTGGGCCAAATGATATGCTTTGCGGAGTGTCCGCCGTCAGCACCAATGGCACAGATTTGAGGTTGTGATTTAAGGAGGATTTGGGCTTCGTCGTAGTGACGAAGGAACGAAGATGAAGCCCAA
>PHEM01000434.1 GCA_002842935.1 Alphaproteobacteria bacterium HGW-Alphaproteobacteria-13
TCGCATAGGTGCCGCACGGGAAAATACGCCATGCGCTTCACTCCACACCAAGGCATCTACGCCTACGAGCGGACCAACCGAAAATTGCTGGCGGCAGCGCGTCGCCTTCGCCTCGACCGCGAGAAATTCCCGCTCTTCGCCGATGAGATCGGCGAGAGCCAGCCGACACCTGAGGAGTTACTGGACGCCCGCGCGAGGTCTTTTGTCGCCAACCAGCAAGACAACCGGGATCGCGCGGCCCGGAACTGGTGGCAGGCGAGGGCGGAACTTCGCGCGATTCCGGAACCGGATCGCAGCGCCTTCGTCCGCTATTGGAATCGGTGCAAATGTCCCGGCAATGCCACCTATCTTTTGACCTACATGAACATGTTCCGGGATGGCCGCCTGATCGTTCATGAAGGCGAGGTCAAAGCGCGCAGCGATGTCGAATGGGAACGCGACCGCAAGGCTAAAATCGCGGCCATGACCGACGCCGAGCTTGATGTGATGATCCAGACCCATATCAGCCCGTTGTTTGCGGAATGGGGTCGCGAGGAGCGCCGTCGCCGCGCAGAATTGAATGTCGCTGCCAAACCGGATCGCGCCCGCGCCGCAAAGCGGCGCGAGCGAGGACGGCGGCGATGACCGGCGCCCCCGATCTCGATGCAATGACCGCAGAGGAATTCGTCGCCTATCTTGACGATCTCGACAGGGCAGAAAAGCCGAAGACGCCGGAACAGATATGGCGAGCAGCCTATCGCGAGGAACAGCGGCAGAAACGTGTCGTCGGCTATCAGCCCGATCTCTTCGGGGGCGACCCAGTAACGCACTTTCGGCGTCATCGACCCGCGCCCGATTTCCCGCGCCCAGCGATAGAATCGCTGGAAGCAAAACTTGCGCGCATCGAGGGCGATAGGGCGGCCACCTTTGGCCCCGGTCGCGCTGATCGGCCCACCTTCCTCACCGATGAGGAGAAAGCCGTCATCATCAACGGAGCGGCCAACTGGTTGCATATCAGGCAGCGGGTCAGAATTGTTGACGGTCCCGGCCCTGTCGATCCGCAATATGGTCCCTATCGGTTCATTGGCCGCGAGGGTGTCGTGTGGCGCCTATGCTCATCTGTGTTCGCTGACCGTTGCTACGTTTTTCTTGATCCGGTCGGGGCCGAACGCGCCGAGAAAATCGTCTTTGTTGAGCTGCGCGACATAGCGCCGGCGATGTGAGGCCTGCGCTTCGCGTCACCAGCTGGTCACGCACGACGCGAAATTTACAAGCATGTTCAATCAAACATGCTAAGAATCATTCTCAAGAAGAGGGGCAAAACATGCCGAACGCGAAATCTCCGGTCGCCAATCCACCCAATGATGTTGAGTGCATTGCCCTTGTCCGACCTGGTTCGGACTTGGCGCGCTCTTGGGGCCTCTTGAAGCCGACTTTCGGCATCTATGAATACAGCAAGGCTTTCGACAAGCATAAGCTCCGGTTCGGCGATGGCAGTTGGCAGGAACTCATAACCGCGATGTTTCCGGATGTTTTGCTTCTCCACAGCGAAGGGTCCGAACTCGTCGACCAGCTCTTCGACTGATCGGCGCTATCGTCGCGGGGCGGACACAAAACCTTTCCATTTCTGAATGCATGTGATACAGTGAATACACATATTCACATAGGAGCGCCGTCATGGCTACGTCCGTAAGATTAGACGCCGAGACCGAAAAAAGACTCGACCAGCTTGCCGAGCAGACCGGCAGAACGAAGGCCTATTATATCCGCGAGATGATCGAACGCAGCATCGAGGACATGGAAGATTATTACCTCGCGGCAAAGGTGATCGAGGACATTCGCGCGGGCCGCGAAACCGTATCCAGCCTTGACGACGTGGAGCGGCGCCTTGGTCTGGACGGTTAAATTTTCGGGAGCGGCCGAGAAGACGCTTGGGAAGCTCGATCCGCAATCGGCAAAGCGGATCGTGACCTACCTGCGCGAGCGTGTCGCCGATCGGGACGGGCCGCGCACTGTAGGCAAGCCATTGCACGGCGCACTGGCGGGACTGTGGCGATATCGCGTGGGCGATTTTCGGATCATCTGCGAAATTGAAGACGGCCAGCTCTTGGTGCTCGTTGCAACCATCGGACATCGCAGCGACGTGTATCGCAGATGATCCGAAAATGGTTCCTGTCGAGAAGCGGCGAAAAGGTCGCGGCTTAGAGGGCTTGGCCCTCATGCCGAAACCTTGCCCGCTGATCGCGGGCACATCAGAGGACAGTTCAGAGTCTGGATAAAGAGCCAGGGCAGCGCCTAGCAGCGATCTCTTGCGCGCCGAGAGGGAACGCCTGTTGGATGATCCAACCAGGGGTGTGTGGAACGACCTCCACGAATTTGCATGGGTCGATGCCGATGTCCGAGGCACAGTGGACGGCAGCCCCTTGATCGGGATCATGCCGGAAGCTTTGT
>PHEM01000435.1 GCA_002842935.1 Alphaproteobacteria bacterium HGW-Alphaproteobacteria-13
CAGCACCGCAGGCTCGCCGCTTAATATCAACCCCAGAACGAGGCCCACACTCCGCTAATTTACGCAGCGATCTGCGCCAAATGTTCTGACGACGGACAACATCATGCGCGAGGTCGTGGCGGAAACCGAGCGCCCGGTGATGCTCTATTCGGTCGGCAAGGACAGCGCCGTGATGTTGCACCTCGCGCGCAAGGCCTTTTATCCCTCGCCTCCCCCGTTCCCGCTGCTGCACGTCGATACGACGTGGAAGTTCCGCGACATGTACGCGCTGCGCGACCGCATGGCGGCAGAAAGCAACATGGAACTTCTCGTCTACCAAAATCCCGAGGCGGCCGAACGCGGGATCAACCCTTTCGACCATGGTCCGCTCCACACCGACATGTGGAAGACGGAGGGTCTGAAGCAGGCCCTCGACAAATGGGGCTTCGATGCCGCTTTCGGCGGCGCGCGGCGCGACGAGGAGAAGAGCCGCGCAAAGGAGCGCATCTTCAGCTTCCGAACCGCGACGCACGGATGGGATCCCAAGAACCAGCGGCCAGAGCTCTGGAACATCTACAACGCCCGCAAGAGCAAGGGCGAGAGCATCAGGGTCTTCCCGATATCGAACTGGACCGAGCTCGATGTGTGGCAATATATCCAGCTGAACGAGATACCGATCGTACCGCTCTATTTCGCCGCCGAGCGCCCCACGGTCGAACGCGACGGCCTTCTCCTGATGGTCGACGACGAGCGTTTCCCGCTGGAGCCGGGCGAGGTGCCCGTCCAGCGCTCGATCCGTTTCCGGACCCTCGGCTGTTATCCGCTATCGGGCGCGGTCGAGAGTAATGCCGCCACGCTCGCCGATGTTATCCAGGAAACGCTGCTCACCACTACGAGCGAGCGCGAAGGCCGGGCGATCGACAAGGATGCCGGGGGCGCCGGCATGGAGGTCAAGAAGCAGCAAGGATATTTCTGATCCGTAGAGGCGGCGCGTGCCTCACGGCCGCCAAGCCTCGTGATGCTGCATCGCCGCCAATCGCGGCAAAATCCCACCGACCTGGCGCGACGCCACGAAAGGAATTTGACATGTCTCAGCACCTGCCCGGCGCCTATGCGGCCGACAAGCTCATCGCGGATGATATCGAGGCTTATCTCGACCGTCATCAGCACAAGACCATGTTGCGCTTCATCACCTGCGGCAGCGTCGACGACGGCAAATCGACCCTCATCGGACGGCTGCTTTATGATTCCAAGATGATCTTCGAAGACCAGCTCGCCGCGCTCGAGACCGATTCCAGGAAGGTCGGGACCCAGGGACAGGAGATCGACTTTGCCCTTCTCGTCGACGGGCTCGCAGCCGAGCGCGAGCAGGGCATCACCATCGATGTCGCCTATCGCTTCTTCAATACGGAGAACCGGAAGTTCATCGTGGCCGACTGCCCGGGGCATGAGCAATATACCCGCAATATGGTCACCGGGGCGAGTTCCGCTGACCTCGCGGTCATCCTGATCGACGCACGAAAGGGAGTCCTCGTCCAGACCCGTCGTCATTCCTACCTCTGTCACCTGATCGGTATCCGGAACTTCGTCCTTGCCGTGAACAAGATGGATCTCGTGGGCTACGACCAGTCCGTCTACGACCGGATCGTCGCGGAATATTCCGACTTCGCGGCATCGATCGGCATCGAAAGGTTCCACGCCATGCCGATATCGGGGTTCAGGGGCGACAATATCGCCAGCCCATCCGAGAACATGCCCTGGTACCAGGGGCCGACGCTGATCGAGCATCTCGAGACGGTCGACGTGTCGACGACGAGAGATGCAGCAAAGCCCTTCCGGCTTCCCGTCCAGTGGGTCAACCGCCCGAACCTCGACTTCCGGGGATTTTCGGGCCTGATCGAGTCCGGGAGGATCAGGACGGGGGACGATGTCCGTATCATTCCCTCGGGCAAGTCGAGCAAGGTAACGCGCATCACGACGCTCGACGGTGACCTGCCCGAAGCGATCGCGGGCCAGTCCGTGACGCTTTGCCTTGCCGACGAGATCGATTGCTCGCGCGGGAACGTCATCGCTGCGGCCGGCAATCCGCCCCAGTCGGCCGATCAGTTCGAAGCAACTTTGGTCTGGATGGCCGACGAGGCGATGATCCCGGGACGGGGCTATTGGCTGAAGACGGGCGCGCAAACGGTCTCGGCGACGGTTCACGCACCCAAATATGTCGTCAACGTCAACACCATGGAACATCTCGCCGCGAAGACCCTCGATCTCAATGCGATCGGGGTCGCCGAGCTTGCGACCGACAAGCCGGTCGTCTTCGAGCCTTATGAGGAAAATGCCCCGCTTGGCCGTTTCATCCTGATCGACAAGCTCAGCAACGCGACCGTTTCCGCCGGGATGCTGCACTTCTCGCTCCGCCGCGCGCAGAATGT
>PHEM01000436.1 GCA_002842935.1 Alphaproteobacteria bacterium HGW-Alphaproteobacteria-13
CCAGGTCACCAACCCGCCGATCGACTCCTTACGCGAGCGGCATGTGATGAGCCTGAAGACGCGCTTTTCCAACCTCGCCAACATCCTCGACGAGCAGGGGCAGAATGCGCACGTCCTCGTCATCGATTCGCCGGTGCTGGTCGGCGACGACTGGGACCGGCTGCGCGCCTATTTCGGCGATGCCGTCGCCGACATCGACTGCACTTTCGCCGCCGGGGACGATGACGCCGCGCCGCTGCGCGATGCCATCGCGCGCATCCGCCGCGAGGCCGAAGAGGCCGTGCGCGCGGGACGCAGCGAGCTGTTCCTGACCGACGAGACGATCGGCGAAGGCCGGATCGGCGTGCCGATGGTGCTGGCGGCCGCCGCCGTCCACACGCACCTCGTCCGTAAGGGGCTGCGCAGCTATGCCTCCGTCAACGTCCGCTCGGCCGATGTGCTCGACACGCACGCCTTCGCGGTGCTGATCGGCGTCGGCGCGACCACGGTCCACGCCTATCTGACCGAAGCGACGATCGCCGACCGCTGGTCGCGCGGGCTGTTCGGCAAGGACTTGTCGCTCGACGACTGCCGCCTGCGCTTCCGCAAGGCGATCGACGACGGCCTTTTGAAGATCATGGCCAAGATGGGGATCGCCGTGGTCTCCAGCTATCGCGGCGGCTATAATTTCGAGGCGGTCGGCCTGTCGCGCGCGCTGGTCAACGATCTGTTCCCCGGAATGCCTGCGAAGATTTCGGGCGAGGGCTATCAATCGCTGTTCATCAGCGCGAGCGAGAAACATGCCGCCGCCTTCGACCGGCGCGCCCTGACGCTGCCTGTCGGCGGCTTCTATCGCCATCGCGCGGGGGGCGAGCCGCACGCCTATTCGGCGCAGCTGATGCACCTGCTCCAGACGGCGGTAAGTACCGACAGCTATTCGACCTATCTGCAATTCTCGCGCGGGGTGGCCGACCTGCCGCCCGTCTATCTGCGCGATCTGGTCGAGTTCAACTATCCCTCGCAGGGCGTGCCGCTCGACAGCGTCGAGGCGATCACCGAAATCCGCAAGCGCTTCGTCACCCCCGGCATGTCGCTCGGCGCACTGTCCCCCGAAGCGCATGAGACGCTGGCGATCGCGATGAACCGCATCGGCGCCAAGGCGGTGTCGGGCGAAGGCGGCGAGGCGCGCGAACGCTATCGCCCCTATGCCAACGGCGACAACGCCAACAGCAATATCAAGCAGATCGCGAGCGGAAGGTTCGGCGTCAACGCCGAATATCTGGGCGCGTGCGACGAGATCGAGATCAAGGTCGCACAGGGCGCGAAGCCCGGCGAAGGCGGTCAGCTTCCCGGATTCAAGGTCACGGAATTCATCGCCCGCCTGCGCCACTCGACGCCGGGCGTGATGCTGATCAGCCCGCCGCCGCACCACGACATCTATTCGATCGAAGACCTGGCGCAGCTCATCTATGACCTGAAGCAGATCAACCCGCGCGCGCGCGTCTGCGTCAAGCTGGTCAGTTCCGCGGGCATCGGCACGGTCGCGGCGGGCGTGGCGAAGGCGCACGCGGATGTCATCCTCGTGTCCGGCAACACCGGCGGCACGGGCGCCTCGCCCTTCACCAGCATCAAATATGCGGGCACGCCGTGGGAAATGGGCCTGTCCGAGGTCAACCAGGTGCTGACGCTGAACGGCCTGCGCCACCGCATCCGCCTGCGCACCGACGGTGGTCTCAAGACCGGGCGCGACATCGTCATCGCCGCGATCCTCGGCGCGGAGGAATATGGCATCGGCACGCTCAGCCTCGTCGCCATGGGCTGCATCATGGTGCGCCAGTGCCACAGCAACACCTGTCCCGTCGGCGTCTGCACGCAGGATGAGAAGCTGCGCGCGAAATTCACCGGGACGCCGGAAAAGGTCATCAATCTGATGACCTTCATCGCCGAGGAAGTGCGCGAGATCCTGGCCAAGCTCGGCTGCCGCAGCCTCGACGAAGTGATCGGCCGCACCGAACTGCTGCGCCAGGTCAGCCGCGGCGCTGAGCATCTCGACGACCTCGACCTGAACCCCCTGCTCGCCAAGGTCGACGCGCCCGACGAGGAACGCCGTTCGCAGGGACCGCACTTCCGCAATCCCGTGCCCGACAGCCTCGACGCGCAGATATTGAGCGACGCCAAGCCCTTGTTCGAGCACGGCGAGCGGATGCAGCTGACTTACAACGTCCGCAACACGCACCGCGCCGTCGGCACGCGCCTGTCGGCGGAGGTCACGGCGCGCTTCGGGATGAACGGTCTCGCCGACAACCATGTGCAGGTGCGCCTGCGCGGCACGGCGGGCCAGTCGCTCGGCGCCTTCCTGTGCAGCGGCATCACGCTGGAAGTGTTCGGCGACGCCAACGACTATGTCGGCAAGGGCCTGTCGGGCGGCC
>PHEM01000437.1 GCA_002842935.1 Alphaproteobacteria bacterium HGW-Alphaproteobacteria-13
GCTTCATCGCACCGCGTCTCGCGGGCTTCGCCGCCGCGCATCCGGAACTGGAGATCGACCTTGTCGCCTCCTCGGGCTTCCTCAACCCCTCGCGGCGCGAGGCCGACATGGCGGTGCTGCTCGCGCGTCCACGCAAGGGACCGCTGATGACGCGCAAGCTGTCGGACTACAGCCTGGGACTCTATGCCCCGTCGGACCGCGCCGACTGGGCGGATGCGGCGCAGCATATGCCGCTGTCGCGCGCCGGGATCGCCGTGATCGGCTATATGCCCGACATCCTCTATGCGCCCGAACTCGACTATCTGGGCGAGATCGAGCCGGGGCTGCGCGCGACCATCCGCTCATCCTCTATCCTCGCGCAGCGGCAGATGATCGCGGGCGGCGCGGGCATCGGCGTCCTGCCCTGCTTCCTCGCCGCGAACGATCCCGCGCTGATGCGCGTGCGGCCGCAGCAGGTGATTCGACGCAGCTTCTGGCTCGCGCTGCACCGCGATGTCGCGTCGCAGCCGCGCGTGCGGGCCTTCATCGACTGGTTGGACCTTCGCGTACAAGGGGAAAAGAGCCTGATTATTCCGCCATAGGGAACGAATTTGACCAAAATTGTCGCAAATTGTCGCAACCCGCCTATTGGGCTTGCATGGCGCCCTGCGATGCGTTGAAAGAGGGCGATTCCGCCGCGCCGGCGGACTGATGCGAGATCAATCGACTATGCTGGACAAAAGGTCGCTGTTGCTGACCAGCCTGCTGTGCGCCGCGACGCTGTCGCTTGGCGCCTGCGCCGACACGGAGGACAAGGGCGGCCGGAGCGCGCCGCAGGTCGGCTATGTCGTCGTCAAGCAGGAGGCGGTGCCGGTCACAACCGAACTGGGCGGACGCATGGTCGCCTTTGAAACCAGCGAGGTGCGCCCGCAGGTCAGCGGCCTGATCCGCCGCCGCCTGTTCACGGAAGGCGGCTTCGTGCGCGCGGGGCAGCCGCTCTATCAGATCGACGCCAGCCTCTATCGCGCCGGAGTCGAGCAGGCGGAGGCGAACCTCGCCAGCGCGCGCGCCAGCGCCCAGGCGGCGGAGGAACGCGCGCGGCGGCTGGAGCCGCTCGCGAAGATGCAGGCCGTCGCGGAGCAGGACTATACCGACGCGCTGGCGCAGGCGCGCATGGCCCGCGCGACGATCGCGCAGAACGGCGCGGCGCTGGAAACCGCGCGCATCAACCTGCGCTATGCGACGATCACGGCGCCGATCAGCGGGCGCATCGGCCGCAGCCTCGCGACGCCGGGCGCGCTGGTGAGCGCGAGCCAGGCCAGTCCGCTCGCGACGATTCAGCAGATCGATCCCATCTATGTCGACATGCAGCAGTCGAGCGCCGAACTGACGCGGCTGCGCCAGGCGCTGGAAAGCGGCGGCGTCGCGCCGGGCAGCACGTCGGTGCGCCTGCGGCTGGAGGACGGCAGCGCCTATGGCTTCACGGGCACGGTCCAGTTTTCGGAAACGACCGTCAACGAAGCGACCGGAACGGTGACGCTGCGCGCGCGCTTTCCCAATCCCAAGGGGCTGCTGCTGCCCGGCATGTTCGTGACCGCGCTGTTCGACCAGGTCGTCGACCCCGCCGCGATCCTGGTGCCGCAGGCCGCCGTGCAGCGCGATTTCGACGGGTCGGCCTTCGTCTATCTGGTCGGCGAGGACGGCAAGGCCACGCGGCGCAAGATCGTGTCCAGCCGCACTGCCGGCAGCCATTGGGTCGTCACCGACGGGCTGAAGCCCGGCGACCGCGTCATCACGCAGGGTCTCGGCAACATCCGTCAGGGCGCGCCCGTGCAGGCCGTCCCCGCCAGCAGCGCGCAGCAGGTCGGCGCGCCGTCCGCGCAGGCCAAGGCCAAGGCGAAATAGTCCGCAATGTCGCGCATCTTCATCAACCGGCCGATCTTTGCCTGGGTACTGGCGATCATCGTCATGCTGGGGGGGCTGGGGGCGCTCTTCTCGCTGCCGATCGAGCAATATCCCGACATCGCCCCGGCGCAGGTCAACATCCGCGCCAATTATCCCGGCGCGTCGGCGGAAACGATCGAGAACAGCGTCACGCAGGTGCTGGAACAGCAGCTGTCGGGAATCGACGGGCTGCTCTATTTCAGTTCGCAGTCCAGCTCGCGCGGCCAGGCGAGCATCACCGCCATCTTCGCCAAGGGGACCGATCCCGACATCGCGCAGGTGCAGGTCCAGAACAAGATCCAGTCGGCGATCTCGCGCCTGCCGCAGCAGGTGCAGGCGCAGGGCGTGCGCGTCAGCAAATCCAATTCGGACACGCTGCTGATGGTCGGCGTCTATGACACGACCAACACGCGGTCGAACCAGGACGTGTCCGACTATATGGCGTCGAACGTCCAAGACCCGCTGTCGCGCGTCGAGG
>PHEM01000037.1 GCA_002842935.1 Alphaproteobacteria bacterium HGW-Alphaproteobacteria-13
TACGACGGTGCTGATCGGGCAGGCGATGGGGCGCGGGGACATCCATGCCGCGCGCCGCGCCTCGGGCGGCGCGATCGGGCTGGCACTGGGCTTTTCGGTCCTGATCGCGATCCTCGGCTGGTTCGCCTCCGACGCGATCCTGCGCTGGCTGGAAACGCCGGCGGAGGCCTTCGCGCTCGCGCACGACTATCTGCGCGTGACCTTCATCGCCGTGCCCGCGTCGATGCTGATGGTCACGCTGATGATGGCGTCGCGCGGCGCGGGCGACGCCGTGACGCCGCTGCGCTTCATGATCCTGTCCGTGGCGCTCGACATCCTGCTCAATCCTGTGCTGATCCTGGGACTCGGCCCTTTTCCGCGCCTCGGCATCGCGGGAAGCGCGCTCGCGACCGCCGTCGCGGGCACGATCAGCCTGATCGGCATGATCGGCTGGTTCTATGCGAAGGACCATGTGCTGCGCCTGCGCGGGCGCGAACTGGCCTATCTGCTGCCGACCGCGGGCGAGCTTCGCTTCATCATCGGGCGCGGCCTGCCGATGGGCGCGCAGATGCTCGTCATATCGGGCGCGGGACTGGTGATGATCGGTCTGGTCAACCGCGAAGGGCTGGTCATGGCCGCCGCCTATGGCGCAACGCTGCAATTGTGGAACTATATCCAGATGCCCGCGCTCGCGGTCGGCGCGGCGGTCAGCGCGATGGCCGCGCAGAATATCGGCGCGGGCCGCTGGGACCGCGTCGCGCAGGTCACGAACGGCGGCATCCTCATCAACCTGGCGATGACCGGCGTGCTGATCGCGCTGCTGCTGCTGTTCGACCGCGCCGCGCTGGCGCTGTTCCTCGGCACGGGCAGCCCGGCGATCGAAGTGTCGCGCCACATCCAATATATCGCGACCTGGACCTTCCTGCCCTTCGGCACCACCATCGTCCTGATCGGCACGCTGCGCGCCAACGGCTCGGTCATCCCGCCGCTGATCATCCTCGCCCTGTCGATGTTCCCGATCCGCCTCGGCATCTATTGGCTCGGCTATCCGGCGCTCGGCAGCGATTCGATCTGGTGGAGCTTTCCCCTGTCCTCGCTGGCGTCGCTGGCGATGGCCTGGGCGGTCTATCGCCACGGCGGCTGGCGCCGCGCCTTGCCGCAACCGGCGCTCTGACACCCGGCGAAAGCGCGGGGCTTGCCAGCCGGGCACGAACGGGACCACCATGCGCCATGGCCCGTCGCCAGCATCGAGCCGCGATTCGCGGCGCGCGCCTTGCCCGCCCCCTGCGCTGGCTGCTGCTGGCGCTGGCCGGGACGGGCGCGGGCATGATGCTGGGCGAGCATGTCGCGGGAAACCGCCTCGGCCCGAAAGAGGAGATACTCCGCGAAGGAAGCGGCGGCGGCTATGCCGGTCTCAGCGCCAATCCCGACGCGCTGAACCCCGACGCGGCGGCGGCTGCGCCCTGCCGCGACTGCGCCGACAGCTATGGCGCGGCGGCACGGCTCCGCGCGCGGCGGGAGGAACGCGCGAATGCCGGCTTGAGCGAACCGGCTGCGGAGGGTCCCGCCGAAACATGGATCGAGCCGACCGACGACTATCGCTATGGCGGGCGGTTTCCCAAGCCGCGTACTCCCGCGAAAGCGGGAGTCCATCTCCGGTCGGTGCAAGATGGAACCGGCAGGAGATGGGTCCCCGCCTTCGCGGGGACACACAAGCATTTCATTCAAAGTCGATCACGCTCCAGGATTCAGCCCCGGATGCCGTCAGGGACCCCCCGGCTTCGGCTTGGCGCAGCGATTCCGGTCGCCCGCCTTGCAGGCCGCGACATCGGCCTTCCACTGCGCGACATCGGCTTCATATTTCAGGCGCTCTTCCTCCGCCTGCGCGGCCACGCGGGCCTTTTCGGCCTCATAGGCCGCCGTCTCGTCCGCGAAGGCGGCCTGATCGTGGGCGATCTGCTGCCGCACCGCCGACACTTCCTGTTCATAGGTCACATTGTCGGCGCGCGCCCGTGCCGCCTGCTCGGCGTTGAGCCGCGCGGTGTTGGCGCGCTCCTCCGGCGTCGTGCGATCGGGCGGCGTCTGCTCGCTCGCGGCGACGTCAGTATCGGCGGGATCGCGCGGCTGAAACGCCGTCGCGGGTACCGACGCCAGCAGCGCCGCCGCCAAAGCACTCCCCCATATCCTGCTTTTCATCGAAACTCTCCTTCCTCCGCGATTCCGCGGGTCCAACGCTTCGCGGCGCGGCCCGTTCCCGCGCAAGCATTGCGGGCGCCGCCGGGGCCGCCTATCTATGCCGAAAGCCTCGCCGCAAGCCCCCTTGCGCCGACAGAACAAATCTGGAACAAACCCCTCCCATGAGTCTCACCCATATATCGGTGCGCGGCGCGCGCGAGCATAATCTGAAGGGCGTCGACGTCGACCTGCCGCGCGACAGCCTGATCGTCATCACTGGCCTGTCGGGTTCGGGCAAGTCGAGCCTCGCCTTCGACACCATCTATGCCGAGGGCCAGCGCCGCTATGTCGAGAGCCTGTCGGCCTATGCCCGCCAGTTCCTCGAGATGATGCAGAAGCCCGACGTCGAGCATATCGACGGCCTGTCGCCCGCGATCAGCATCGAACAGAAGACGACGAGCCGCAACCCGCGCTCGACCGTCGCGACCGTCACCGAAATATACGACTATATGCGCCTGCTCTGGGCGCGCGTCGGCATCCCCTATTCGCCCGCGACCGGCGAGCCGATTTCGGCGCAGACGGTCAGCCAGATGGTCGATCGCGTGATGACGCTGCCCGAAGGGACGCGCGCCTATCTGCTCGCCCCGGTCGTGCGCGGGCGCAAGGGCGAATATCGCAAGGAACTCGCCCAGTGGCAGAAGGAAGGCTTCACGCGCGTCCGCATCGACGGCGAATTTCACGAGATCGAGGACGCCCCCGCGCTCGACAAGAAATATAAACATGACATCGAGGTGGTCGTCGACCGCATCGTCGTGCGCGAGGGGATCGAGACGCGGCTGGCCGACAGTTTCGAGACCGCGCTGAAGCTGGCGGAAGGGCTGGCCTATGTCGATCTGGCGGACGGGACGGTGGCGGAGGCGCTGCCTCAAAGCCCGCTCGTGTCGAGCGAAGTCGAGACACCCGACGGGATACCGCCCAGCCCGATGGGCATCTCGACTTCGCTCGATGCGAACGGGGATAAACAGAAGCTCAAAGGCGCCGGAATCCCCGCGAATCGCATCATCTTCTCCGAGAAATTCGCCTGCCCCGTCTCGGGCTTCACCATCGCCGAGATCGAGCCGCGCCTGTTCAGCTTCAACGCGCCGCAGGGCGCCTGCCCGGCCTGCGACGGTCTGGGCGAGCGGCTGGAGTTCGACCCCGAACTGGTCGTCCCCAACGCCGCGCTCAGCCTCAAGAAAGGCGCGGTGGTGCCGTGGGCGAAATCCAACCCGCCCTCGCCCTATTATATGCAGGTGCTCGAAAGCCTCGGCAAAGCCTATGGCTTTTCGCTCGATACGCCGTGGCAGGATCTGCCGGGCGAAGTGCAACTGATCATCCTCTACGGCAGCGGCGGCAAGCCCGTCGAATTGACCTTCAAGGACGGCAAGCGCACTTACACGACGCACAAGGCGTTCGAGGGCGTGATCGGCAACCTCAATCGCCGCATGCTCCAAACCGAAAGCGCGTGGATGCGCGAGGAACTGGGCAAATATCAGACCGCGCAGCCGTGTGAGACATGCCACGGCGCGCGCCTGCGCCCCGAGCCGCTCGCGGTGAAGATCGCGGGCGAGAATATCAGCCTGTCGGCGCAGCGGTCCGTGGCGGACGCCCTCGAATGGTTCAGCACGTTGGACCAGAAACTGAACGACCAACAGCGCCAGATCGCCAAGGCCATCCTGAAGGAGATCAACGAACGGCTCGGCTTCCTCAACAATGTCGGACTGGACTATCTCAATCTCAACCGCACCTCGGGGACGCTCAGCGGCGGCGAAAGCCAGCGCATCCGCCTCGCGAGCCAGATCGGCAGCGGGCTGTCGGGGGTGCTCTATGTCCTCGACGAACCGTCGATCGGCCTGCACCAGCGCGACAACGACCGGCTGCTTGCGACCCTGAAGCGCCTGCGCGACCTCGGCAACACGGTGATCGTCGTCGAGCATGACGAGGACGCGATCCGCGCCGCCGACTATGTCGTCGACATGGGACCCGGCGCGGGCGTCCACGGCGGCGAGATCGTCGCCGAAGGGACGCTGAAGCAATTGCTCAAGAGCAAGAAGAGCCTGACCGCCGACTATCTGAGCGGCACGCGGGCGATCGAAGTGCCGAAGCGTCGCCGCTCCGGCAACGGCTTCGATCTGGTGCTGAAAGGCGCGCGCGCGAACAATCTGCGGGACGTCACGGCGAAAATCCCGCTCGGCACTTTCACCTGCGTGACCGGCCTGTCGGGTTCGGGCAAGTCGAGCCTGATCATCGACACCCTCTATGCCAGCGCCGCGCGCACGCTGAACGGCGCGCGCATGGTCGCGGGACCGCACGACGCGCTGACGGGTCTCGAGCATCTCGACAAGGTGATCGACATTGACCAGTCGCCGATCGGCCGCACGCCGCGATCGAACCCCGCGACCTATACCGGCGCCTTCACCGTGATCCGCGACTGGTTCGCGGGATTGCCGGAAGCGCAGGCGCGCGGATACAAGCCGGGGCGCTTCAGCTTCAACGTCAAGGGCGGACGCTGCGAGACCTGCACGGGCGACGGCCTCATCAAGATCGAGATGCACTTCCTGCCCGACGTCTATGTGACGTGCGAGACGTGCCATGGCAAACGCTACAACCGCGAAACGCTGGAAGTGAAGTTCAAGGGCCGCAGCATCGCCGACGTGCTCGACATGACGGTCGAGGACGCGGCGGACTTCTTCAAGGCCGTTCCCGCGATCCGCGACAAGATGGCGATGCTGGTCCGCGTCGGTCTCGGCTATATCAAGGTCGGGCAGCAGGCGACGACGCTGTCGGGCGGCGAGGCGCAGCGCGTGAAGCTGGCCAAGGAATTATCGCGGCGTTCGACGGGGCAGACGCTCTACATCCTCGACGAGCCGACCACCGGGCTGCATTTCGAGGATGTGCGCAAACTCTTGGAAGTGCTGCAAGCGCTGGTCGATCAGGGCAACAGCGTGGTGGTGATCGAGCATAATCTTGACGTCATCAAGACCGCCGACTGGATCGTCGACCTTGGTCCCGAAGGCGGCGTCAAGGGCGGCGAAATCGTCGCGGCGGGAACGCCCGAACAGGTGGTGAAGGAGCCGCGCAGCTTCACGGGGCAATATCTGAAGCCGTTGTTGGGGAAATAGGGCGAGTCCTCCCTCCCCGTCACCCCGGACTTGATCCGGGGTCCCGCTTTTCACCGTCGCTGAGCGGGACCCCGGATCAAGTCCGGGGTGACGGAAGAAGAAGGGTCGCCGCCATCCATGACACTTCCGTGACATCGCCTGTCACAAACACGTCACATAACATCCCCATTGGGCGGTTCAGCGAGTCGCCTTCGGGGTGGCGGCCCGGTTCCTTGATGAACCCCGACAGGACGATGTGATGCTCCGCAAATTCGCTCTCACCGCCACGGCCGCGCTGGCGCTGTCCGCCTGTCAGGATCAGGCATCCTCGGGCGGCGGCGCGCGCGATTATATCAGCGCCGTCGGCTCCTCGACCGTCTATCCCTTTGCGACCGCGGCCGGCGAGAAATTCGCCGAGGCGACGGGCAACAAGGTGCCCAAGATCGACTCGACCGGCACTGGCGGCGGCTTCGAGCGCTTTTGCCAGGGCGTCGGCGGCGCGACGCCCGACATCATCAACGCCTCGCGCCGCATGAAGAAAAAGGAATTCGACACCTGCGCCGCGAACGGCGTCACGGATATCGTCGAAATCCAGATCGGCATCGACGGCATCGCGCTGGGCGAGGCCGCGCGCGGTCCGGGTTTCGCGCTGTCCGAAGAGGATATCTACAAGGCGCTCGCCGCCAATCCCTATGGCCAGCCCAACACGGCGAAGACATGGCGGGACGTCAACCCCGCGCTTCCCGCCGTCGCCATCTCGGTCTTCGGCCCGCCTTCGACCAGCGGCACTTACGATGCGTTCAAGGAACTGATCCTCTCGACAGGCTGCGACGCGAATCCGGAGATGAAGGCGCTGAAGGACAGCGACAAGGACAAGCATGAATCGGTCTGCACGGGCCTGCGCGGCGCGCCCTTCTATGTCGAGCAGGGTGAGAACGACAATCTGATCATCTCGAAACTCGACAAGAATCCGACCAGCCTCGGCATCTTCGGCTTTTCCTATCTCGACGCCAACAAGGACAAGATCAGGGCGGTGCCCGTGCAGGGCGTGGCGCCGACCTATGCCGCGATCGCCGAAGGCCGCTACCCCGGCTCGCGCCCGCTGTTCATCTATGTGAAGAAGGCGCATGTCGGCGTGATCCCCGGTCTCGCCGACTATGTCGCCGAGTTCCTGAAGGGCGCGGGCGAAGACGGCTATCTGGGTGCCAAGGGCCTGATCGTCTCGCCGAAGGAGGTCGCCGACAAGGCCGCCGCGAACGCCGGGGGCATGATTGCGCTCGACGGGGCGGAATTGAAGTAACTCTTCCTATTATTCAGGATCGTCATTGCGAGCGAAGCGAAGCAATCTCCAGCAAGCGTCAAGCCATGCCGATGGCTGGAGATTGCTTCGTCGCTACGCTCCTCGCAATGACGAAGATAGAGACCGGGTAGCCATCACGTGACCTTCCACACCCCCGCCTTGCTGATCGTGATCCTCGGCCTCGCGCTGATCGGCTGGCTGGCGGGCCGGGGGCGCTCGGCGCTGCTCGCGAGCCGGACGGAGACGGCGCTGCATTCGCGCCCGCAATATCATGGCTGGTATGTCGCGCTGTGGCTGTTCGCGCCCGCCGCACTCTTTCTCGCCGTGTGGACCAGCGTGTCACCTGCGCTCATCACCAATCAGGTGCTGGCAAGCGAAGCCGCGCAAAGCCTGCCCGCCTTCGGCTTCGAGCGCGGCGCGATCCTGTCCGACGCGCGCAGCGTCGCGCAGGGCAAGCAGGCCGCCGTCCGCCTGCCCGCCGCCGCGCCGCTCGTCCAGCCCTATGCGGAGGCGGCGCGCCGCTATGGCGCGATCGGCGTCGCCGCGATGCTGGCGCTCGCACTCGCAGGGGGGCTTTATGCCTTCACGCGCATCCGCCCCGAATTTCGCGCCCGCACCCGCGTCGAGCGGATCGTGATGGCGCTGCTGCTGCTCGCCTCGCTGGTCGCGATTCTCACCACCTTCGGCATCCTGCTGTCGCTCCTGTTCGAATCGATCCGTTTCTTCCGCCTCGTCTCGCCTGCCGAACTCTTGTTCGGCACGTACTGGAACCCGCAGAGCGGCGCGCCGGTCAAGGGCACGTTCGGCGGCCTTCCGCTGTTCTGGGGCACGGTGCTGATCGGCGCGATCATCGCGATGATCGTCGCCATTCCCATCGGCATGATGTCCGCCGTCTACCTCACGCAATATGCCAGGCCCGCGGTGCGCAAATGGGTGAAGCCCTGCCTGGAGATCCTCGCGGGCGTGCCGACCGTGGTCTATGGCTATTTCGCCGCGCTGACCGTCGCCCCGGCCTTGCGCGAAGGGGCGGCGATGCTGGGCATCCCGAACGCCTCGACCGAAAGCGCGCTGGCGGCGGGCATCGTCATGGGGGTGATGATCATCCCCTTCGTCTCGTCGATGGCCGACGACAGCATCAACGCCGTGCCGCAAGCGATGCGCGACGGATCGCTGGCATTGGGCGCGACGCCGAACGAGACGATCCGGCAAGTGCTGATCCCCGCCGCGCTGCCCGGCGTGATGGGCGGCATATTGCTGGCCGTCAGCCGCGCGATCGGCGAGACGATGATCGTCGTGATGGCGGCGGGCCTGTCCGCGAACCTGACCGCCAACCCCTTTGCCAGCGTCACCACCGTGACGGCGCAGATCGTCAAGCTGCTGACCGGCGACCAGGAATTCGACAGCGCCAAGACGCTCGCCGCCTTCGCGCTGGGCCTGGTCCTGTTCCTCGTCACGCTGCTGCTCAACATCGCCGCGCTGCGGATCGTCAAAAAGTATCGCGAAGCCTATGAATAGGACCATGTCCCCGACCGACTGGACCAGCCGCGCGATGCGCAAGCGCATCGCCCGCCGCTATGCCGCCGAACGCCGCTTCCGGCTGATGGGGCTGGGCGCGGTGCTGCTGTCCGGCGCTTTCCTGGCCTTCCTGCTGTTCGTGATGGTCGGGAACGGCCTGCGCGGTTTCACCTACACCCATGTCGCGGTGCCGGTCGATTTCCGCGAGACGCCGCTGGCCATCGACCCCGCGCGCCTGTCCGATCCCGACGCCGAGAGGATCATCGCCAATGCGGGCCTGTCCGACGTCGTCGCCTTCGCCGCCGACGAGGCGCTGGGCGACGGCGGCTCGGCGCTGATCTCCGAAAATGCGTGGAAGGAAGTGCGCAAGGCGATTCTGGCCGACCCGGACTTGCTGAAAGGCCGCTCCGTCTTCGACCTGCCCGCGTCGAGCGCCGTCGACAGCGCCGCCAAGCAGGGCGCGGCCGGCGAACTCGGCGCGCGTGTCGCGGCGCTGAAGCAGGACGGGCGGCTCTCCACCGGCATCCACTGGCCCTTCTTCCGCAACGCCGACGCGACCGATCCCGCCGTCGCGGGCATCTGGGGGGCGCTCAAGGGATCGGTGCTGACGATCGTCATCGCCTTTCTGATCGCCTTTCCGACGGGCGTGCTCGCGGCGCTTTATCTCGAGGAATATGCGCCGAAGAACCGCTGGACGGACCTGATCGAAGTGTCGATCAACAATCTGGCGGCGGTGCCGTCGATCATCTTCGGCCTGCTCGCGCTCGCGGTGTTCATCAACTGGTTCGGCCTGTGCCAGGCAAGCCCGCTGGTCGGCGGGCTGACGCTGGCGCTGATGACGATGCCGGTGATCGTCATCGCTGCGCGCAACGCGATCAAGGCCGTGCCGCCGTCGATCCGCGACGCCGCGCTCGGCGTCGGCGCCAGCCCCGTGCAGGTGGTCTTCCATCACGTCCTGCCGCTCGCCCTGCCCGGTATCTTGACCGGCACGATCATCGGCATGGCCCGCGCGCTGGGCGAAACGGCGCCGCTGCTCTTGATCGGGATGCGCGCCTTCATCGGCGACGTGCCGGACGGACTCTGTTCGCCTTCGACCGTGCTGCCGATGCAGATATTCCTCTGGTCGGACGAAGTCGACCGGGGCTTCGTCGAAAAAACCTCCGCCGCGATCATCGTGCTGCTCGTCCTGCTGCTGTCGATGAACGCGCTCGCCATCTATCTCCGCAACAAGTTCGAAAAGCGCTGGTGACATGACTCAAGACGATCTTATCATCGCCGCCCCCAAGATGACGGCGCGCGGCGTCAGCGTCTTCTATGGCGAGAAACAGGCCATCAATGACGTGTCGATCGATGTCGGCGTGGACGAAGTGACGGCCTTCATCGGCCCGTCGGGCTGCGGCAAGTCGACCTTCCTGCGCTCGCTCAACCGCATGAACGACACCGTCGCGGGCGCGCGCGTGACGGGCGAAATCCGGCTGGAGGGCGAGGATATCTATGCCCCCGCGATGGACGTGGTGCAGCTTCGCGCCCGCGTCGGCATGGTGTTCCAGAAACCGAACCCCTTCCCCAAGTCGATCTATGACAATGTCGCCTATGGTCCGCGCATCCACGGTCTCGCCGCCGGCAAAGCGGAACTCGACGTCATCGTCGAACGCGCGCTGTCCCGCGCGGGGCTGTGGGACGAAGTCAAGGACCGGATCGGCGAAAGCGGCACCGCGCTGTCGGGCGGGCAGCAGCAGCGCCTGTGCATCGCCCGCGCGATCGCCGTCGATCCCGAAGTGATCTTGATGGACGAACCCTGCTCCGCGCTCGACCCCATCGCGACGGCCCGGATCGAGGAACTGATCCACGAACTGCGCGGAAACTATGCGATCGTCATCGTCACCCACAATATGCAGCAGGCGGCGCGCGTGTCGCAGCGCACCGCCTTTTTTCACCTTGGGACACTGGTCGAATATGGCCGGACCACCGACATCTTCACCAATCCGCGGCAGGACCGCACCAAGGATTATATCACGGGGCGTTATGGGTGAGAACGACCCTCTCCTCCTTCGTCATGCTGAACTTGTTTCAGCATCCACGGCCTGCGCTATCCTTGAGCGCGGCGCGAATGGAGAAGGCGGACCATGGATGCTGAAACAAGTTCAGCATGACGAGAGAAAGAGGATGGTGCCCGATTTCAGGGCTGTCACCATGATAGGACGAAGCAAATGGCCATAGTCAACGACCATACTGTCAAGGCTTTCGACGAGGAGCTGAACCGCCTGCGCGGGCTGATCGGCGAGATGGGCGGGCGTGCCGAACAGGCGCTGCTTCAGGCGATGACCGCGCTGGGCAGCGGCGACCGGGAGCTCGCGGCCCGCGTCGTCGAGGGCGACAAGGCCATCGACGCGCTGGAAGCCGAAGTCGAACAGCTCGCGGTCCAGACCATCGCGCTGCGCGCGCCGATGGCCGACGATTTGCGCGAGATGATCGCGGCGCTGAAGATCGTCTCGGTCGTCGAGCGCATCGGCGACTATGCGAAGAATATCGCCAAGCGCGTCGCGCTGATGGACCAGACGCGCTCGATCGAGGCGATTCCGGTGCTGATGTCGATGTCGTCGCTGGTCGCGGAGCTTGTCCACGACGCGCTCGACAGCTTCGCCGCGCGCGACGCCCGGCTGGCCGTGCGCGTGACGGTGCGCGACCGGAATGTCGACGATTTCTATAACAGCATATTCCGGATGCTCGTGACCTTCATGATGGAGAATCCGAAGCACATCACGGAAAGCGCGCATCTGCTGTTCGTCGCCAAGAATCTCGAGCGTATCGGCGACCATGCGACCAACATCGCCGAGATGGTCCATTATGTCGTGACCGGCGAGCGGATGGAGGAGCGCGAGCGCGGCGCGACGCCCGAAAGCGGCGCGGCGACAGCGCGGGAGCCGGACTGATGCCGCAGCCCGACCTGTTGCTGATCGAGGATGACGAGGCGATCGCCGAACTGATCGTCTGGCATTTCGCGCGCGAAGGCTTTGCGGTCCGGCAGACGCCCGACGGCGAACAGGCGCTGATCCTGGTCGAGGAACGCGTGCCCGACATCGTCCTGCTCGACTGGATGATCGAGAGCCTGCCCGGCATCGAAGTCTGCCGCCGCCTGCGCCGCAATCCCCGGTCGGCCAATGTTCCGATCATCATGCTGACGGCGCGCGGCGAGGAAGAGGACCGGATTCGCGGTCTGGAGACCGGCGCCGACGATTATGTCACCAAGCCGTTCAGCCCGCGCGAACTGGTCGCGCGCGTGCAGGCCGTGCTGCGCCGCCTGCGTCCCGCGCTGGCGGGCGAGACGCTCAGCTATGCCGACATCACGCTGGACTCCGTCGCGCACAAGGTGACGCGCGGCGGCGAGCCGGTGGCGCTGGGACCGACCGAATTCCGCCTGCTGCGCCATTTCATGGAGCATCCAGGCCGCGTCTTTTCACGCGGGCAATTGCTCGACGGCGTATGGGGACAGGACAGCGACATCGAACTGCGCACCGTCGACGTCCATATCCGCCGGCTGCGGAAAGCGATCAACCTGCCCGGCACCGCCGACATCATCCGCACCGTGCGCTCAGCGGGCTATTCACTGGATGCGGGGAAGGGTTAGACGTTGACTGGCCGTCAATAAGTGAACTGCACTCGCGCGCCCACCACATCGACGCCATAGTCGCGCTGGCCCGCGACGGCGATCGCGGCGCCGCGGTAATTCAGCCGCGCATATTGCGCCATCACGCGCATCCAGTCGGTCGGCGTCCAGATGAGCGACGCCATATAGCCGCGCTGCTGCCCGCCCGTGACGCCCGCGCTGTCGAGGTCGAGATAGTCATAGCGCGCGTTCAGCTGCACGGCGCCGATGCCGCCTTCGCCCAGCGCCTTCTTCGGCTTGATCGCGCCGAATTGCCCGCCCTTCAGGGGGCGGCTGTCGCCCCCGGTCAGGAAGACGCCCGCTTCGGCATAGGCGCCGAAGAAGGTCGGATCGGCGGCGCCGGGACGGCTGGCATGGTGCCAATAGGCTTCGCTCGCGACGTGGAATGGCCCGTTCACGGCCGCCGCCTCGACGCCATAGGTCTGTTCGCGCTCGACGAGCAGGCCCGGCGTCGCGATATAGCGCATCGCGGCCGAATGGACGAGCGGACGCTGGGAATAGCGCATGGCCGAAGCCGCGGCATCGCGGCGCTCCTTGCCGTGCCAGGCCGCGCCGAAGTGAAGCTTCGTCGCGCCCATGCGCGGCATCCATACCGCGCGGACATGCGCCGAGAGGCTGTTGTCGTGGACATCGTCGAGCGCGATCAACAAGTCGGTGCCCACACCTGCGTTGACCTGGAAATCGCCTTTCGCATAGCCCGCCGACAGGCCGGTCCGCCGCGAAAAGCCGAAGGCGGAAACCAGTGCCGCGCGCTCCGTGAAGCTGGTGTTGAGATCGCTCGTCATATCATCGAGCGGCGAGAAGAATTTCTGCTGTCCCGCCGTCACATTATAACCGCCGCCATTCCAGGCGACGAAAGCATCGACCAGTTCGATCGGATCGCCCGCGAACTCGCCCTCCAAGCGCGCCGAAAAGCCGCCGGGCATCTTGATATCGACACCAAGCTGGGCGCGGCGGATTTCTTCCGATGGTCCCGTGCCCGCCAGCCCGGTGGGGCCACTGACATCCGCCCAGTCATATTGCAGCCGCCAGCGCGGCTTGACCTCCCACTCTTCCGCTTCGGTAGCCGCGAACGCAGGCGTCGCCGACGCCGTTGCCAGACCGGCGGCCGAAACGGCGAAAAGAAACTGGCGCATCCCACATTGCTCCATATCGAAAGGGTGGCAACTCGGCCGTGCTATTATGACGCATCAGTGACAAATTGGTGACACGGCGAAATGGATGCAGTCCTATCTTTTCGCGCCGCCAAGGCCGTTGGATGATGACAGCGGTTTATTCAAGCCCCTGGCTTCATGCCGCGCAATTTCATCGCAATTTCGCATCGCCTGTCATATCCGGCGGATCGACTGCGGAGGATTCGGGGAGCGATCGGTGAGCGGCAACAGCAGGCGTCATCTTTGCACGCAGCGGAACATTCGGTTTTCCGCCCTGATGATGGCGATCCTCGCGCCGTCCACGGCTTTCGCCGCGCAGGCCGATGCCGATGACCCGGCCCTTCTGTTCACGACCCTATGCGCGGAGAACGGCGCAAAAATGGACGCCGTGGAGAAGGCGGCGCGCAAGGCCGGTTTCGTGACGGTTTCGGTCCCCGTGAAACCGCCGCCGGGAATGACCGGCATCGTGGCGCTGGAACGCGACACCGGCACGGGCCGCCTGGCGCTGGTTGCCTCGACAGGCACGAGCGCGGTTCTCAAGGATGTACCCGATCAAGTGCCCGTGCGCTCCTGCACCGTGACCCTGGCCGGACGGGAATGGGACGTGCGGGGCTTCGCGCGCGCATGGGTCGGCGTGGAGCCGCTGCTCGATGTGGAGGGAACGGCGCTCTACAGCTACTTCGAACGCGCGGGCGGCAATGCGGTCGCCGACAACGACGATCTTCCGCGCTTCATCGCCGGTGTGAACGCCGGAGAGGTGCGGACGCTCGCCGCGATCGAACGCGACGGGGCCAGTGGCCTGTCCTGGGTGGTCTTCGAGACGCCCGCCACCCCCATCCGCCTGCCCGACCCGCAAGAGATGGCGCGGCGGCATGAAAGCGAGGCTTTCGCGCCCTGCAAATGGGAAGGCAGGGGCAAGGCGCGCAGCCTGATGTGCCCGTCCGAAACCGGCAAGTTCGAGCAGGCTCCGGCGCGCGGCGTGACGGAGGCGACGCCCGCCTCGGCGCGCGGCGGCGATCTCGCCGCGATGTTGAAGATGGCCGTTTTCTATGCCGACGGTCCGAAAAGCGTCCGCGACCCCGCAAGCTCGGCGATGTGGTCGCGAAAGGCCGCCGATGGCGGAGCGGCCGAAGGCGCCTTCAATCTGGGGCTGGCCTATCAGGCGGGCTTTGGCGTCGCCGCCGACCGGGACGAAGCGATGCGCTGGTATCGATCGGCGGCGGACCGGCAGTTCGCCCCGGCGATGATCAATCTGGCGGGACTTCTGCTCGATCAGACGGCGGGCGAGGACGGCGCCGCCGCGCTGGAACTGGTGCGCGCGGCGGCCGACGCGGGATCGGCCGACGCGATGTTCGATATGGGGCATCTCCACGAAAACGGCATCGGCGCCGCGCGCGACATGGTGGAGGCGATGCGCTGGTATCGCCTGGCGGCGGACAAGAAGGATAGCGACGCGAGACGCCGCCTCGGCCTGATCCACGCCGATGGCATCGGCGGCGTCGCCCGCGACGAGGCGGAGGGCGTGCGGTGGCTGATCGCGGGAGTCAAGCCGTCGCTCGGGATCGCCGAAGCGCTGGCCGGCATGCAGGCCATCATCCAGGGCTTCGACGATCCCAAGAGGCGGGCGAGCCTGACGGCGGCGGCGGAAAGCAATCCGGAACTGGCGCTGCAATTGGGGTTGCACTTCGTCAATCGGAGCAGGGCGTCACGAGAGCCGGTGGAAGCGATGCGCCTGTTCCGCATCGCCGCCAAAGCGGGCAAAGCCGCCGCCGTGCTGGAAATGGGCATCCTCTATGGCGAAGGCGACGGCGTCGAACGAAATGATGCGGAGGCGTTGCGGCTGCTGCGGATGGACCCCAATCTTCGCACATCGGGCGCGTTCCGGCGCGTGACGCGCCTGATCGACGCGCCCGCGCGCTGAGTCATTCGCCCCTTGCCTGCAATGCAGTAGCGGTTAAGGAGTTCCGGTTTTCGGGCGACCCTTCCGGTTGCCGCATCGGGGAGATCATCATGACGATCAGTTTTGACGGCCGCGTGGCCATTGTCACGGGCGCGGGCGGCGGACTGGGCCGCGCCTATGCGCTGGAACTCGCGCGGCGCGGGGCGAAGGTCGTGGTCAACGACCTCGGCGGCGCGCGCGACGGCACGGGTCATTCGGACGCCGCCCTGCAAGTGGTCGAGGAAATCCGCGCGGCAGGCGGCACCGCCATGTCGAACGGCGGCAGCGTCACCGAATATGAGCAGATGGCCGAAATGGTCGCCAAGGCGAAAGAGGAATGGGGCGGCGTCCACATCCTGATCAACAACGCCGGCATTCTGCGCGACAAGAGCTTCGCAAAGATGGAACCCGCCGACTTCGATCTGGTGGTCAAGGTCCATCTGCTCGGCAGCGCCTATGTCACCAAGGCGTGCTGGGACGTCATGCGCGAACAGGCCTATGGCCGCATCCTGATGACCGCATCCTCGACGGGTCTCTACGGCAATTTCGGACAGGCCAATTACGGCGCCGCCAAGCTGGGTCTCGCCGGGCTGACCAAGACGCTCCACCTCGAAGGCGCGAAATATAATGTCCGCTGCAACAGCATCGCCCCGGTCGCGGGGACGCGGATGACCGAGGACATCTTCCCGCCCGAACTGTTCGACAAGTTCACTCCCGAAAACGTCGTTCCGGCCGCCCTCTTCCTTGTCAGCGAGGATGCGCCGTCGAACATGATCATCGGCGCGGGCGCGGGCGCGTTCCACGCGGCCTATGTCACCGCGACCCCCGGCGTCGCCCTGCCCGAAGGCGAGCGCACGCCCGAAGGCGTCGCGGCGGCCTGGGACAAGATCATCGACCGCACGGGCGAGATCGTCCCGCAGTCGGGCGCCGAGCAGTCCGCCGTCGTCCTGCGCGCGCTTCAGGCGCTGGGCGAGGGTTGAGCGCCGCGCCTGTCCCCCTCAGCGTGAGGAAAATACCGCTCACGCAACACCGTTCGCCCTGAGCCTGTCGAAGGGCCGTTCTTCTTTTGTGACGTCAAAAGAAAGAACGGTGCTTCGACAAGCTCAGCACGAACGGAAGAAAAGACGATCCGGCTTCGGTCGCTTGGCACTCCGCGAAATCACTCCCGGACCAGCTTCATCAGCTTGCGTTCCACGGGCGCGAGGATGTTCGCCAGATCGTCGCCGCGCTTCAATATCGTTCCGCCTTCGGACACCAGCGACCACATGCCCTGGCGGCTGCGCAGCGCGGGGCGTTTCTCGATCCGGTATTCCGGCCGCTCGGCGGTGCGGCGAAAGGCGGAAAAGACCGCGACGTCGCGCTGGAAATCCATCGCATAATCGCGCCACTTCCCCGCCGCGACCATCCGTCCGTACAGATCGAGGATGCGCATCAGTTCCTGCCGGTCGAACCCGGTCTGCCGGGGCTGGGCGCGGCTGGCGAGCGGCGTGACGGTCCCCATCAAGTGCCGGTCCGGCTCCCCTTGCGCCGCGCGGGCGCGGCAGGCTCGCCCGCATCGCGCGCCTCGATCAGCGCGGCGATCTGCTTCTGCAATTGTTCCAGCTGGCATTGCAGGATTTCGACCTTTTGCGTCGCGGGATCGAACATCTCGCTGCACGGCGTGCCATAAGGCACGAAGTCGCGGGCATATTCGGCGGCGTCGATCAGGGTCGAGCGCGCCGGGATGCCCACCATCACGGCGCCTTCGGGAACATCCTTGGTGACGACGGCGTTGGCGCCGATCCGCGCGCGGGCGCCCACGGTGATCGGTCCCAATATCTGCGCGCCCGATCCGACGATGACATCGTCGGCCAGCGTCGGGTGACGCTTGCCCGGAATACCGCCCGTGGGATCGGTGCCGCCCAGCGTCACGCCCTGATAGATGGAGACATTGTCGCCGATTTCCGCCGTCTCGCCGATGACGACGCCGAAACCATGATCGATGAACAAGTAGCGGCCGATCCGCGCGCCGGGATGGATGTCGATGCCGGTCATCCAGCGCGCGAAATGATTGACGAAGCGCGCGAGGAAGAACAGCTCCGCCTCGAACAGCCAATGCGCGGCGCGGTGCATCCCGACCGCGAGCAGCCCCGGATAGAGCAGGATTTCCCAGCGCGACCGGGGCGCGGGATCGCGCGCCTTGATCGAATCCAGATAGGCGATCAGCCCATTGAACATCGCATGTCCCCTGCGACCCCGTTTTACGTTGCGGCGAAGATAGAGGTTCGCACCCGC